>JAJCYL010000679.1 GCA_029262955.1 Cytophagales bacterium
CGGGTATCTTTTTGAGTCGTATGTCATACAGCTAGACGAGCAGGATCGCCTTACATACACCCATCAAAACATCTCTTCAAAAAACGCAAGTGAATTCGCAAGTGGCCTTAAGGAAACAGACTACGAGCTTATTCGCTTGATGGATTCCACTCACCAGGAAACGGTAATTCATCATTTCAGCAAGAAGAAAGTTAAACCTGCCGATTTCTTCCCAAAAATCTTTGATAAAGAAACCGGCAATAAGGAATTACAAATTGAAATACAAGGCTACCTGGAACGTAGAAGAAGCCAGATACTTGAGAAACTCGGAGATAAAATGCTCTTCGAAATGGGTAGAGACGGTGAACCAGCCTGGAAACAATTATATCTTCAAGCAGACCCTGCTTCTATCCTCTTCCACTTTCGGAAAAATGAAGACAACACTCATTATTTCCCAACAATAAAACATGACGGCGAAAAAATCGACTTTCAATATAAAGGATCTTACATAGTGTGCTCGAAGCCGGGTTGGCTGGTTGTGGAAGATAAATTATATCATTTCAAAAAATCTGTAGACGGAAATAAACTTAAACCATTTTTGAATAAGAAATTCATAGTAGTTCCCGCTGCTATGGAGGACACCTATTACGCAAAATTTATCGCCCCACTGATTGAATCGTTCGATGTTTACGCAAAGGGGTTTGACATAGTAACCGATGTTTTTAAACCCAAGCCCATTCTCACAATCACTGACATCGCCACGGACAGTAACCTCTCTTTATTTGAGGGAAAAGGCAAGAAAACGATTGAGATAATAGACGTACTTCTTGAACTTAACATTGAGTATGGAGGGTACAATTTTAAAGCCGACCAAATAAATCCCGTCAGCGTACAGCTTGAGAAAAAAGAAGACAAGTACATTTTTCATCGTGTCAAAAAAGATCTTGAGTATGAAAAAAATACAGTCAACAAGTTAAGAGCAAGTGGACTTCCTATAAAAACTAGTAGAATTACTATGGGGAAGGTATCCGCTTTTCAATGGATCAAGGATCAGGCAGATATTATCCAGGAGCTTGGACTTGATATTAAACAAAGTAAGACCAATAGCAAACGCTACTTTATAGGCAAATCAGAATTGTCGCTGGAAGTACACGAAAGTATCGATTGGTTTGACATCCACGCACTTGTAAAATTTGGTGACTTTGAAATCCCGTTTAAGGCAATACGGAAATACATCCTGGAAAAGAGGTCCGAAATCGAGTTGCCCAATGGAGAAATCGCAGTTATACCAGAAACCTGGTTTGCCGAATTCTCTGAGCTCTTTGCTTTCATGGAAGACAATGACAAAGGTGAAACAGGACTCAAAAAACATCACCTTTCATTGGTTCAGGATCTTGAAAATAACCAGCTAGCTAAAGTCACACTTGACCGTAAACTGGAAAAACTTAGAGATTTTGAAGAAATAGATGAAACTCCAATTCCAGATAGTTTTAAGGGACAGCTGAGACCTTACCAAAAGTCAGGCTTTGATTGGTTGCTGTTTTTAAATAAATACAATTTTGGAGGCTGTCTGGCGGACGATATGGGGCTTGGTAAGACGGTCCAAACCCTGGCTCTTTTGCAGGCTCAAAAGGATCTCTCCCCTGACAGTACCAATCTTCTGGTCATGCCAACTTCACTGATATACAACTGGGAAGTGGAGGCCGCAAAGTTCACTCCTGAATTGAAAGTGCATGTCTATGCCGGTACCCAACGCAATAAGGACATCAGTCTGTTTAAAGACTATGATCTTATTCTGACCAGTTATGGTATTGTAAGATTAGACATTGAAGAATTGCAAAAGTTCTACTTTAACTACGTCATACTTGACGAATCCCAGGCAATTAAAAATCCAGAGTCAATTATCTCAAAATCTGTTCGTAAACTTTACTCAAAGCACAGGCTTATCCTGACCGGTACTCCTATTGAAAATAGTACGCTAGACCTATGGTCTCAAATGTCATTCATTAATCCGGGTCTATTGGGAAATAAGAACTTCTTCCGCGATGAGTTTCTTTTCCCGATTGAAAAAAATCATGATGAACACAAATCAAGCAGGCTCTATTCGATTATTAAACCATTTATTCTGAGGAGGGAAAAAGGGCAGGTAGCAACAGAGTTACCCGAAAAGGTGGAAAATGTAAAGTATGTCACCATGACCACTTTGCAAGAGGAGAAATATGAAGAGACCAAGTCGTTCTATCGAAACAAAATTATGGAGGAGATTGAGCAACATGGTGTAAATAAATCTCAGATGGTTTTAATTCAGGGATTAACCAAATTACGCCAAATCGCTAATCACCCATTGTTGGTGGACGAAGAATATGAAGGTGACTCTGGCAAATTGAATGACATTACCCACATGATACATTCGGCCATTAATAAGGGTCATAAAATTCTGATTTTCAGTCAATTTGTAAAACATCTGAAAATAATTTCAGATTACCTTTTTCAGAACAAACTCGACTTTGCTTATCTGGACGGTTCTACCAGGGATAGGCAGGAACAAGTGGAGAGATTTCAACAAGAAAGTGATCTACAGTTATTCCTTATTTCCTTAAAAGCGGGCGGTTTAGGGTTAAATCTCACAAAAGCGGACTACGTCTTTTTGCTGGATCCCTGGTGGAATCCTGCGGTGGAAGCTCAAGCGATAGATCGAGCACACAGAATTGGTCAGGAAAATCGTGTCTTCACCTACAAGTTCATTACCAAGAATACGGTGGAGGAGAAAATTCTACAACTTCAACAAAGGAAGTTAAAACTCGTTTCAGACCTGATTAATATTGAAGAGGGGGTTGTGAAAAACCTTTCCAAAGAGGATATCAATAGTTTGCTTGAATAATCAATTAGATCTGATAACCTTGTACACCCCAATGGTGAGTACTGGAACCACATAAATTGCAATGAATCCCCAGGTAATGATCCCATATCCATCAGCTATCAAGTCAATTAAGCCCAAAGCATTGGCAAGGAAAACAGCCGATATCAATATTATGGCTGCCACCACAACCCTTACATAACGCGGCATGGTGAGACCTCTGGATTGATACGCTCCAGCAATTCTCTCGTTAAATCCATGGATATATCCAATGCCAGTTTCGATGAATGTGCCGAAAAGAATAATCTGAAAAACGGCCTCAAATATTGGAATATTTAGTTTTGTCATTAGAAAATTAGCTGGTATAGTTTCTGAGACAATTTCGGGATATTGACTAAGCATTGCGGTATAGATTAGAATAGCAGGAACCATACCAATTATTCCCCCAATTATTCCGGCACTAAATGCTTCACTTCTTGTCTCAAGATATTTTGTTGAATAAAGAAGAGCTGGTAGAACAGCAATATTATATCCAGCATATCGAATACCGCCCAATACCCATGAAGAATCCCCAAGTGCGCTGCTGGCTACTACAGAAATCTCATCACTATACCTCATCCATGTAATGGTTATCAGGCCTATATAAACTACATACAAAGCTATAGACCAAACCGAAAATACTTTTTCTATCAAAGACGTTCCGTAAAAAACGATTATACCGACCATGATCATCATAATAATTGAACCAACTAATGGATCCATCCCCAGTGCTGCTGATGCAAGCTCTCCAGCCGCAGAAGCCATGACAGAAACTACAAGGACCGCAGTCAGGACCAATAACACTTCGTAGGCAATCCAGCCTTTCCCCAGGAGGTTAGATAGAAAACTTTTGTAATCGTAACTTTTGGTTAGCCGGGCTAACTCATAGGTGGTCGCCATTACAAGCCCCCAAACAATCATGGAGACAACCATACCAAGGTAGCCTGCTACTGGTCCAGTGGTTAAAAAAAACTCGACCAACTCGCGACCAGTTCCATACCCTCCACCGATTAGGACAGACTGATATACGAAACCTGGAAGGAGATATTTATTAAACCAACGGCTCATTTATTCTCTTCCAGGTATAGGAGCGGGACCCTCTGGCAATATAGGTTCGTACTGATAATTACCTTTACGTTCTTTAAATTCCATTTTTACACTTTCCAGAAGGCTTGAGTTGTTATATAAATCCGACATTGTTAGGGCCAGGGCTTTGGCCGCCTGCATCATTCCCTTATGGCCAATAGACATTCCACCGCAAGCCACAACTGCCCAGGAATGCCATGGCGTGTCAATAGGGGCGGTAGTAACGCTAAGTCTGACCTCTGGAACAATCCAACTCACATCCCCAACATCAGATGAACCTCCACCGGGATGATCCAGCGTCTCTCTCAAGGGTTTGATGTCTGCATCAAGTCCGGTTTGTTCTTTACCTGTCACCTCCTGTATCTTCCTTGCAAAGGCTACTTCGCTGTCGGTGTAGATGATTGGCCCCAGTAATTCGAGGTTTTGCTGCATGATTGCACCTCCTGCCCTATTAACTAATGTTTCATGAACGCCGGATATCAGGGTGATTTTATAGTCGACATTTGCCATGATGGCTGCTCCTCTTGCAATTTCTTTCACTCTTTCATATACCAGTAGCATGTCTTCTTTGTGAGTATCTCTGACCCTCGTCCATATTTTGGAATAGTCGGGAACCACATTTACTACATCTCCTGCGTTCATCATGTGGTAGTGAATTCTAACTGAAGGTTTAATATGTTCTCTCAGATAGTTAATGCCAGTAGTAAACAATTCCATCCCGTCGCTGGCACTTCGTCCGTTCCACGGATCTCCAGCAGCGTGAGCTGCCTGTCCCTCAAATTCTACAAGAAAGTCTACGAGGGATAATCCACTTTGCACATTCGACTCTGTTTGTGCTCCTGGATGCCAGTCTACACTGGCATCGAGGCCGTCAAACAATCCGGCACGGGCCATGAATAACTTGCCAAAGAATTTTTCCTCTGCTGGAGTCCCAAAAAATTTGATAGTGCCTTTAATTTTGCCCGCATCCATTTGCTCTTTTATAGCAATAGCTGCTCCCAAACTCCCCACACCAAATAGATTGTGGCCACATCCATGTCCTGGAGAACCCTCATTTAGGGGATTCTTTGTTGGTTCAGCTTTTTGAGATAGGCCTGGTAGCGCATCAAACTCACCCAGAATCCCAATTACAGGTTTTCCGGATCCATAGGTTGCGATAAAAGCGGTAGGGAGACCCGCTACTCCTCTTTCTACTTTAAATCCCTGCTGTTCTGCAAAATCCGAAAGAACTTTGGATGACTGGCCTTCTTCAAAAGCCGTCTCAGCAAATGCCCAAATTTTATCACTTAGGGCTACATATTCTGTCCGGTGGCCTTCAATAGAATTAACTATAACTTGTTTATCGCGAGGTATTCTCTTCGTCTGTCCACTACTTACTTCAAAGAAGTAGAGCACAATCATCATGGTAACTATAATTTTATTCATTCTCTTGAAAATTTTCAATTTTGTCTAAAATGAAAAAAACATCGCATTTCCCCTAATGGTTTACATCTTGTAAAACGTACTATTTGTGAGGTACATAACGCTATCTAAACCTAAATGTGCCTTGTCTGTCATATTAAGTATCGCCAATCGCTTATTTTGCGTTAAATAGTTTCAAACGAAACACTCCCTGAGATGAAACTGATCTATTTTACCTTGCTCTTCTCGTTACTGTCATTTAATGGTTACTCGCAACCTGCAAATATTGAGGCCAATAATCCAAATATTGCTTTTGAACTAATAGTCGATGGGCTACAAAACCCCTGGGGCATGGCGTTTTTACCCGAGGGGGTAATGCTGGTAACCGAAAAGAAAGGAGAAATCAGAATTATTCGTAATAATGAACTTCTTGAAGAACGTATC
>JAJCYL010000680.1 GCA_029262955.1 Cytophagales bacterium
CCTTAGCGAGCTGTAATATGGTACAAGCGGACGCTTGCGCCAGCGTGTGGCTGAAATATAATGCAGTCGCCATGCTACCTTGATTATAGAGATCCTGCCAGCCTCGCGAGCTTGTGCAGGCATGACGACGCCTATTGACTAGCAGCTCACTATTGGTATTTTCCTTCCTCTCAGGGTCTCCTGCAAGGGACCCTGAGAAGTGCATTTCACATAGGACGACCCTTACCAAGCGTAATGTGGCACAAGCGGACGCCTGCGACAGCGTGTGTAATCTCACCACCTATTGACTAGCGTTAGCCACTATTGTTATTTCCCTTCCTCTCAGGGTCTCCTGCAAGGGACCCTGAGAAGTGCATTTCATTTAGGAAGACCCTTAGCGAGCTGTAATATGGTACAAGCGGACGCTTGCGCCAGCGTGTGGCTGAAATATAATGCAGTCGCCATGCTACCTTGATTATAGAGATCCTGCCATCCTCGCGAGCTTGTGCAGGCATGACGACGCCTATTGACTAGCAGCTCACTATTGGTATTTTCCTTCCTCTCAGGGTCTCCTGCAAGAGACCCTGAGAAGTGCATTTCACCTAGGACGACCCTTACCAAGCGTAATGTGGCACAAGCGGACGTTTGCGCCAGTGTGTGGCTGAAATATAATGCAGTCGCCATGCTACCTGATTATAGAGATCCTGCCAGCCTCGCGAGCTTGAGCAGGCATGACGACGCCTATTGACTAGCAGCTCACTATTGGTATTTTCCTTCCTCTCAGGGTCTCCTGCAAGAGACACTGAGAAGTGCATTTCACATAGGACCCTTACCGAGCGTAATGTGGCACAAGCGGACGCCTGCGCCAGCGTATAGACAAAGGTTAGCAGCAATTAAAAATCTAATTCAATTAACTACATATCCGTTATCTTGTGATATTTCATTTTTTATTCACAAATACCAAACCTCATTCCAGTGCTAAACAATCTCCACTTCTTAGATGTTTTAATCATTGGAATTTATTTCGGCATCGTCCTGTGGATTGCCTGGTGGGCCTCTAAAAAGGGGGACAAGGAGGGTAAGGAATTGGGCTCTTCAGATTACTTCCTGGCCGGAAGAAATGAGGGTTGGTTCGTAATAGGCGCATCGTTATTTGCATCAAACATAGGCTCAGAGATTATTCTAGGTGTATCGGGAGCTGGAGCGAGAGGAGACATGCCCATGGCTAACTTTGAGGTTTTGGCCGCACTGATTTTGATCTTACTCGGTTGGGTGTTTGTGCCATTCTATCTTCGAACAGGCGTATACACCATGCCCGAATTTTTGGAATTACGATACAACAGAGCATGTAGAAATTATTTGTCGGTGGTATCTATTGTGGCTTATGTCCTGACCAAAATATCGCTTATCATTTTTGCCGGTGCCCTGGTCTTCGAAACCATGGGAGTGCCATTTTGGACCGGAGCAATTGTCACAGTGTTGGCCACTGGTTTCTATACCGTATTGGGTGGTTTGAAAGCGGTAATATATACTGACATGATTCAGACTTTTATCCTTCTAGCCGGTACTGGTGCCGTAACCTATTTCGGACTGAACCACCTGGGCGGTTGGGAGGAATTGATGAGTACATTGGACTATGCGGCTACACTTCCTGGAAATCCCCCAACTGAGCGATTCTTTAATTTATGGAGGCCAATTGGAGATACTGACTATCCCTGGACAGGCATGTTATTTGGAGCACCAATTTTAGGTGTTTGGTATTGGTGTACGGATCAATTCATTGTACAGCGGACGCTATCAGCCAGGGATATTAGTAATGCACGCAAAGGAGCTCTTTTTGCTGGATTCTTAAAACTCCTTCCTGTCTTTATCTTTTTCATCCCTGGAGTGATTGCTTACGCCTTGATGCAAAAGGGAATGCTTGATTTCTCACTTGAGAATCCTGATCAGGCACTTCCTGCAATGATTAATGGGTTCTTGCCGGCTGGATTAAAAGGTTTAGCCATAGCCGGTTTATTGGCTGCCCTCATGAGTTCCCTGTCATCAGCTTTTAATTCATCTTCGACACTATTCACAATTGATTTCTATAAAAAATATAAGCCTAATGCCTCAGAGCGAGAGTTGGTATGGACCGGGCAAATTGCAACAGTTTCATTAGTCATCTTGAGCCTGGGGTGGATACCATTTATGAAAACCCTTATGGGTGGGGGAATTTTCCATTATCTGCAAAGTGTTCAAGCCTACATATCACCACCGATCGCCGCGGTTTTCTTGTTTGGATTATACTTTAGATGGATCAATGCAAGAGGAGCTATCGTGTCCCTGTGGACTGGATTTGCATTGGGAATATTGAGATTGGTAACAGAATTTATGTCCAAAGAAGGTGTGATCACAATAGAAGGGGACTCTTTCTTAGGTATTATGCTGAGTATTAATTTCCTTCATTTCGCCTTATTCCTATTTATATTTTGTGGTGCCGTTTTAATGGTGGTGAGTAAGTTGGGAACATCTCAGTCAGACGAAGTGCTGGAGTTAGTGACATTCAAAAAGTCTTCAACCCCAGTGCGATTTTCATTTAATTCAGATACGATTCTTACCATCATCTTAATTGTAGCGGTATTGATACTATGGATAGTGTTCAGCCCCTGGGGTATTGCCTGATTGAAATTTAACCATTGCTTCTCCTGAGGAAAATGCAAACACTGTGACTTATTTGTCAAGTGCACTTTCAACACCCACGGGGTTGTTCTCAAATCTGAAGGGGGATCAATTCAGTGCATTATTTGACGGTAAAGGAATTTTACTATTGACATTTCGTGTTCGAACTATAAGGATCTCTGATTTAGTCTAAATGCATCGAAATAGTAATTTTCTCTTTTCATACCTCACACTTATTATATCGTTGTCGTCTGTGCAGGCCCAACCTATATCATCTGATTTTAATTTCGAGCCAAAGTATTTGGAAGTACTGGGTTCAAAAATGCATTACATAGATGAATATCTCAATGAGAATGATACGTTGCAGCCAACTTTTCTCTTTCTTCACGGAGTTCCTACATCCAGTTATTTGTGGAGAAATGTTATTCCTTATGTTGAACCATACGGAAGGGCGATCGCTGTTGATCTGATTGGCATGGGTAAATCAGACAAGCCGGATATCGATTATACATTTTTAGATCAAAGTAAGTATCTGGATGGATTTATTGAAAAATTAGATATTCATAATGTTATACTGGTTCTCCATGATTGGGGCTCAGCGCTTGGGTTTTATTATGCGCATCGGCATCCTGACAATGTAAAGGGGATTGTTTTTATGGAGGCCGTCTACAAAACATCCAAATGGAAGAATATGAAATTGATTCCGAAAATCTTTTTCAGAAAGTTGAGAGACCCGGTTAAGGGCCCCAGGATGGTCGGTGAAAGAAACTTCTTCCTCAAAAAAGGACTACCCTTTGGCACTAAGAGAAAATTAACTAAAAAAGAAAAGGCGTACTATAATGCCCCTTATCCAACCATTGCGAGTAGGAAGGCCCTTGTGGTGTGGCCAACTCAAATACCAATAGACAAAGATCCAGAAGAAGTCCATCAAATTATCAGTGAATATGGAGAATGGTTAAAAAAATCGAACATTCCCAAGCTGCTACTCTATGCAAAACCTGGCATGATCATTAAGAAAGATAAAGTGCAAAAAATCAGGAATACATTTAGAAACACATCACTGAAATATGTTGGCAAAGGGAAACATTTTATCCAGGAAGATCGACCTCATGAAATTGGTAAGGCAATTCAGCAATGGGTAAGGGAGAAGCTAATTGATATGGGTTCGAAATAAAAACCTCAAAATTTGTCATTCCGCAATTGAATGGAAAAATCTTTTCTATTAAGGAGTCCAATTTTATCTCAATACAGATATTTCGTCCCTACGGGACTTGAGGTAGATCATTAGAGCCAATGAAAAAAATCCTGAAACCAAATTTGCAGGGTTTAAGGCCATCATTAATCTGGTGTTTTCTGCTTCTGAAACTCAAAATGATCTGGAAACTAGGTCAGGTCCTCTGCTTTACCTGGGAATGACTTTATTTAGTGAGGAATAAAATTCAGCTTGCGCCTTGGAGAAAAAAGGTCATTTCATCCAGAGAGTAGCATTGACTTTTATCCATATCATATTTATCTTCATGTACTCTTGAATAATATTATATGAAAACCATAGGTAGATATACGTATTTAATATGGATTATATTAGGGTTGACGGTAATTAATGGTTGTGGGGATGATGACGATGACGATTCGTCTAGTGGAGGGTGTCAGTGGAAAGGGAATTGTAGCTCTATAGCGCCGGAAGGTGCCTACGACTGTGATGGGAATTCAATAGTCCAGTGCCTGAACGGATCATGGAATTTTGTAATCGCCTGTGGATCTACTGATGACAGTGATGGGCGGCCATGCACATGCAAAGGGGGTTGTGGTACCAATACAGTTGAATGTAGCTTTGCATTTGATGTCTGTGATGGAGCCCAATTTGAAACATGTGGTCCTAACGCTACTGCTGAAGTTACCGATGCCTGGCGTTGTGTGCCAAATTGATAGACACTAGGTTATAGAGATAAATAAAAAGAGAGTACCCTATAAAGTGCTCTCTTTTTATTTCAATTGAAACAATTCAATTTATGCACAAGAAACGGTTACACTATGCGTATGTCCGGCTCCACTGGTTGAAGTGACAGTAATGCTGTCGTTATTTTGTAAAGCGGTAAAATTGGCTGCTGATACTGTTACAGAATGAGGGTGATCAGCACTTCCTTCAATATCGTAGGTCTTTTCAGTACCAGCAGTAACGTCTTCCTTTGAGACACTCAAAGTATGGCCGTGATTTCCAGCAATTGCACTGTCAGTGCCGTTTTCCCCACAATCTGCCTCGCTTGGAGTTTCATCCGGTACCATGTCATCGTTGTTGTCGTCATCGTCGTCATCACCGCAGCCCAAAAAAGCGAACATTGGTATACTGGCTAGTAACCCAATCAGAGATTTTTCTAGAAATGATTTCCTGTTCATAATAGTTGTTTTGAAAGATTATAAATTAATTCATACACAGTACAAGTGCGAGTTGAAATTGGTTGCAATCAATCTATAAAAAAGCTCTGTGGTTAACGGGAAATAGCCGAGTTTCAATAAGTGGACCAGAAAATAGCGTTAAATACCAATTTGTAACTTCCATGAGTCATGGCTCTGA
>JAJCYL010000681.1 GCA_029262955.1 Cytophagales bacterium
GTCTTGCTTATATGTGGATAAAAACCCAGATATCCCCGATGAGGTAAAAAAACTGCTTGGCAATGCTCATGATCATGAGCGGTTTCAACAATTAATACATGAGTCGATCGAGCACCTGGGTAACGCGGAATTATCGGGAAAATATGAGTCCCACGTAGTTGAGGGAACTTTTGAGGACCAAATGATGCGCCATGCGGATTCTGAAAAGGTCGATCTGATAGTCTTGGGTCACAAACGCCGAACTGATGGCACCGGGATTAGGGCTCGAAGATTGGCCTGTCAATCTGATACCGATATACTCTTTGTGCCAAATGATGAAAGGGGTTTGAAGAATATTTTGGTACCTGTCGATTTTTCAAAGCTTTCAGCCAAAGCAGTAAAAAGAGCAATCGAAATCGCAGGGCGAATTGATGGAGGATCAATAGATTGTATTCACGTCTATGAACTGCCGTCCGGTTATTCACAAACTAATGCATCCGACTCGGAGATTGATCAATTGCTAAAGAAACATGCCGACGAGAAAATGAATAAATTCATTGACCAATTTGACTTTGGTGATATCAAGGTACAAACAGCGACAACCGGGGACAAAAATGAAGGGCTGGCAACTGCAATCAGGGGCGAATCCATTGCACGGGACTCCGACATAATTATCATGGGATCCCGAGGAGAAACATTCATATCCTGGATCTTAGTAGGCAGTACAACAGAGAAAGTGATGCTGGCAGTAGAAGACATACCCTTGATGATTGTTAAAGAGTAGAGTAAATCGTGACATTCTGAATGGATAGGCGGACAATCTTTACCTCTATATTATTTGGCATTAACCTGTTAGCAGCTAAGGGCCAGGTTCTACCACCCAACAGCGACTCAACCGTCTATGCTGAATTCCACAACATTCTAAAATCCAACAAGCCCGTTCAATATATTGGCACTGGCCTATTTTCAGATAATGGTTCAACGCAATGGCTGATTTTTGAAGGTGTCGTGGCTCCCTCCTACACTATATATCGGGGTCGGGATGCGGGCAAAGAATGGAAAAAACGAGCCCTTATAGCTTTCGTGCCTGCGATCAGACTTCGAATGTTTAACGAAGAGTCATTTCCAGTCAAGCCGCCAAATTTCAATCCTTATTTCAATTTTTATTACTTGCTCAGCAATCTTGGTCAGGGGATTAAGAAACCTAATAATTTCGGCTATTTCCAATTTCAATTGGCGCATTTATCCAATGGTCAAAGTGGTTCTTTTTTCGAAGCAGATTCAACAACCATCAATCTGGAAAACGGCAATTTCTCTACAAACTACTACAAAATCGGTCTGACCAAGGCTCAGTATCTTCCTTCGTCTAAAAATATATTATTAGACAGTGCCCTGCTCAGCGTTTCCTTCCTCTATAGAGATGACTGGAGTATAGACGGAAGTCCATTGGTGATTGATGAGGCTCTATTTGATCGATATGCCTTGCAAAGATTCAATTTTATTTTTGAATTGAGAACCAAAAATATTACCCACGGACGGTACAAATACAATGGTTCTACTTACCACAAACAGTATAGTTATCTGCTCCGAATTGATCAGGAATATCGCATTGGGAATGTCATTGAGAGCGATGGTAAAGATCGCAGATATAGTCTTGACATCATGGTCGCTGTGTATCCTGCCAACTGGAGAACCTTTGGCTTTATGGCTAAGTACTACTACGGAAGGGATAATTATAACATACGATTTAATCAGAAAATTTCCTTTTTTCAGTTCGGCTTTATTGTGGACTTTGACAAGTTCAAACCGCGAAATTACCGTGAGGCACATTGAAAGTGTTAAACTAATTACCTATATCAGCTCTCTGCATTACAGGAGACATTTTTACATTCTTATCACGGTAAGGACCAAGGGTTTTTAGGATAAAATCTAACAAGCCAACGGCTTTTAATATATAGGGACCCTTATTTAACATCACACACCCTGCGAAAGGAAGAATGAACGGCCTCTATTTTATGAGCATGCTCTAATTCTGATACTAAGATCTCTTTAATTATCTCATCAATCTCGGTGATAATTGTCTTGATCTTATCGGGCTTTATCTTCATTTGACTTGTAGTCAATATTCAGGAACGTCCAATTCAAATTTATAATTTTCAAATAGGTAATATCAACTGTGAACAAACAATAGGACAATCGTCACCTCTTTGTATGATTCTCTATCCCCATCAAAACCCTTTATTTCATATAGTAAGCATCAATGAATATAATGAAACTTCTCACGGCATAAATCCAACTCTAACTTCACTAAGCATTGTCTGCTTACTAATTTTGGGTTAGGCTAGGATTTACAATTCATGACTATAGAAAACGCACATAAAAAACCCTGGGAAATTCTATCGCAATATCTGGATGATGGTGATATTGAACAGGCAAAGAAATGTGTGTCGGATAAAAGCTCTGACGAACTTACCAGCTTAATAAGCCATTTGAGTAATGACAATCGCAAGTCGTTGCTCACTCTACTCACCCCTCGGGATGCAGTTGAATTAATTGAAGAAATCCCCCATGTTCAGGCTGCACAAATCATTGAAGACCTGAAAACAGATGAAGCTGCGGCGATCATTGATGAAATGCGTAGCGATGATCAGGCTGACTTTCTAACCGAATTTGCAGACAAACAAGCGGAAGCCATTCTCTCTGAGATGACTCCGGAAAAGGCTGAGAATGTAAGAAAGTTGATTGAATATCCCGCTCATACAGCTGGCGGGCTGATGATCACCGAATTTCTTTCTTTTGAGGTAACCAATACCGTCCGAGAAGTCGCTGACCAGTTACAGGAAAATGCAGAGAAATATGAACGATATAATGTGCAGTACATTTATGTCACCTCAAATGATAAATTCATTGGAGTCCTGAGATTGAGAGACCTCCTATTGACAAGGCCTGATATCACACTCTCACATATAGTGATTCGAAATGCGTTAACGGTTCAAGATACTACTTCAACAGAAGAATTAATTCGATTCTTTAATACCAATGACTTTTATGGAGTTCCAGTAATCAAAGAGGAGGATGAATTGGTTGGCGTTGTTCTAAGAAAACACGTACTGGCAGAGGAAGCAGACCTGGC
>JAJCYL010000682.1 GCA_029262955.1 Cytophagales bacterium
CCATAATTTCGAAAACCCTTTTACCACTGGCAATACCACGCTGCATCAAACTGTGTGCCTGAGATAATGCCTTTACTGGCGGGAGAACCTGGCTAAATATTATCAAAAAAGCGATAAACTGAGAAGCACTCAACTCCCCGGAATCGCTAAGGACAATGCTGCCTCCCATAATCAATACGATAACCATTGTGCCTACACCCAAAACCTCTGAAATCGGGCCTGCAAGCTGGAATTTGCTCCCCATTTCTCTACTGAAATTTGCATAGTCCTTGTTTCGCTGATCGAATTGATTGGAAATAAAAGATTGCGCCCCATAACTTTTAATTTCCCTGATACCGGAAATCATTTGATCCAATATAAAACCAATCTCACCCATTACTCCTTGTGTTTCAATGGCCTTTTTCTTCAATTTTTTGGCAATTCCAGATATGATTAATCCAGCTACAGGAATTAAAAGAAGCGAATACAAGGCTAAGGAGGGGGACATTGAGAATAAAATGATAAGAAAACCGATTATTAGAAAAGGTTCCTTTAGATAGACCTTCAGCGTATAAACTACAGACGTTTCTATCTCCTGGATATCATTCATTACCCGGGCCAGTAAATCTCCTTTTTTTTGGCGAGTGATATAGGCGAGCGGTAAATGCAGAAGCTTATCGAATATGTTCTTTCTTAAATTGTATACTATACTTAACCTCACTTCTACAAGACACAAATCGGATAGGTATCTGAACAGGTTGGCCAGCAGAACTGAGCCCAAGACGATTAGACAAACATGGATAAGTGCTGTTCTTTTACCATATACCTCAATTGTATCATACAAATATTGGTAAAACAGATTTTTATAGTAATTGATACTAAAAGATGATGCGTTGGTTTGCTCTAAAGGAGCTTGAACCTCGTTGAAGAGCACTTCAAGTATAGGTATGAGTGCCGAAAAATTTATGAGGTTAAAAGTGACAAAAAGTAGTGTCAATGCAAGATAGAGACCAAAAAACTTCTTCTTTAGCCTGGCTTGCTTTACGATCCTCAAAAAAGTGGTCATACTCAAAAATCAAGCAATCTCTGTGCGATATTCAAACGGATCGCTACAGAAGTATAAATGGTTGTTAGGTCCTTAGAATCATCAGCACTATCCAGGTTGCGTAATACTTGTTTAAAATCAATGAAAAGATTGTGCTTTAATTGGTACGATGCGGTGGCATCAAAAAACAAAATATCCGTATCAACACCTTGACCAATTACATTATTAAAATCATTTTCCCTTTCAGCATTGGCTACTAATATATCGGCACCCACATTGGTATCAATTGGATTAGTGCCAGCATTTGCTCTGATTATTTTTCCTGATAATGAAAGCCTTGGCCAGGGTTGGTATCTTAAAATACCGATCAATTCTCTAAAGTTTGAACCCAGTGGGTGAGCAAGTGGTTGACGATAATGCGAGTAACTGGTTAAAATACTGGTATGACTATATGTAAATGGTCTGGCAAAATTATACTCCACCTGTAGATCCAAATTATTTATTCTAAAAGCGTCTATATATTTTCCACCTATCTGACCTGAAATTTTATTTCCCCACCAACCACTGCCATCAAATAATTCACCAACAATGAGATCATCTAACAACAACTGACCATAAAAGGAATAACTCTTTCCAGGATTCCACTTAAAATCAAGTCCAAATACTGTATTATCTGGACTACCAACATGCTGCTCTATTCCACGATAAAAAATGATTGGATTCAGATAATTGATTTCAAAACGACCACCCAGGGAATCAGCATCTGAAAATATGGTAGATTCAAAAATTCCAACATTAAATTTATCAGTGATATTGATACTCAAATGATGTAAAGCCATATACTTTTTGGGAAATCGAACGGTCCCCAAAGACCCTGCATCAGCTCCTCCTAATGGGGTAAATGGAGCATCAGCAATCAACTCTGCAAAGAGATTGGTATAGTTTAATCTCCAAACTTTGGTATTTAATTTCAGGAAGAAATAATTACTGGAAAAATCTGATAGGAACATTGATCGGAAACCATTACCGATGAAATTTTTATCATGACCAAATTGCAAGCTTACATGGCGTGTAATTTGAAAGTCCAGATAACCTCTGGCAGTAAAAAAATCAACACCACCATCATTAAACTCTTTCCAGAACCCCTCATTAGGAACTGCACCCCTCTCTAACACATAATTTTGTCCATATACTGGAAAGACTGCCTGATTTTCACCAATAAAAGTGTAGAATGCTATTTTATCATCTAATCTGCCCCTTATCTCAATACCACGGGTATTAATAAATGGCCTGGATCTTGAATCGCTATCATTACCCAAACCCCAATAAATGACCGGATTTAAGTGAACATCGAAATCGGGAATATCCACATGAACGAAATCAGATTTTTTTCTGTAAAATTTATTCCAAAGAGGTTTCTTACTGTCTGAGAGTGAAGTGGGTTCAAATTCCCAGCTGTCAATATTTAAATATTGCTGATTGAATTGATCAGAGCTAGAAACGAATGTCCCAACGCTGTCCGCAGCCTGAACGAAGGCAATTATTTGATCTCTCCGATAGGGTTTAAAAGACGTGAAATAGGTGTCTGAAAATTGACCGGACTTGACCTCATATCTGTCAAGTAAATGATAATAATCAGAATTTAATGGAACATTCGAACTCTGACCCACCAGCTTAGTGCTCAATAATAATAGCGAAATTAGTATAGGGGGTTTCACAGATTGGCAAATCTTAAATTAGCCAAAGATAGATATTTATTCATATGCCTAGTGGGTTTTACTATTCTCAACGTTGGGTTGTATGTTGTTTCTTGTTAGTAAAGTCTGTACTTTTGCCGTCCGTTTTAAACAAAGCTGTAAATACCTTAGAAATGAAGAAAGATATCCATCCTGAATACAAAGAAGTAGTTTTTCAGGACACTTCTAGTGATTTTTCATTTTTGACAAAATCGACAATTGAGTCCAAAGAAACTATAAAGTGGGAAGATGGAAACACTTACCCATTAATAAAAGTTGAAGTTAGTTCCGCATCACATCCTTTTTATACCGGAAAGAAATTATTTGTTGATACAGCAGGACGTGTTGAGAAATTTAATAAGAGATATAAAAGCAAATAGCTGTTATGCAGCACGAGACAAAGTCCTCAGGAATTTATCTTCTTGAGGACTTTTTTATTTTTGTCCAATGAAGATCACCCTATCTGATCCACCCTCTACAAGATTAGATTTACTTCCATTCACTTTCACAAGACCAATATCAGAAATTAGAATTGGTATCCTGACTATCCGAGAAAAGTGGGAAAAATTATTAAGTGCAAATTATGATTATCAAACAGAGCCCTATCTGCAAGCTCAATACCCACTAAGTGGGAGTGCATCCATTTATGTCAGATCCAACATTCTACCTAATGCTCAGCTAGCTGCTGAAGTTTCCGCCTTGAAAAATGGCGAAGCATTGCTTGATCGAAATGACTCAATTATAGCAATGGCTTCAGCAAGTAACCAAGGAGATTGGGGTGAGATCTCTAAGCAAATAGTCAGTCCTAAAAAGTGCGACATACCGCTAAATCAAATTGACAAGTCATGGCACATCTTTCAGAACAATGGTGAGGAGATAAAAAAGGATTTTCAGTTAATAACCAAGGGGAGATCAAGCTACAAAATATCAGATCCTCATACCAAAGTTTATAATGAATCCAATATCTTCTTAGAAGAAGGAGTTGTTATCAAAGCTGCTATATTAAATGCTGAAAGTGGACCCATCTACATTGGCAAAAATAGTGAGATCAGTGAGGGTTCTATTATTCAAGGTCCTTTTGGTATGGGAGAAAATAGTGCGGTTAATGTAGGTGCAAAAATACGGAGAAATACTTCAATTGGACCTTTTTCAAAAATAGGAGGAGAGGTCTCCAATTCGGTGATATTTGGATATTCAAACAAAGCTCATGATGGATTTTTAGGCAACTCCGTTATTGGTGAATGGTGCAATATCGGTGCGGACTCAAATACCTCTAACCTAAAGAATAATTATAGTGAGGTTAAGGTATGGAACTATCGAGAAGATTGTTTCGTCCCCACAGGTTCCCAATTTTGTGGTTTAATGATGGCAGATCATGCCAAATGCGCAATTAATACAATGTTTAATACCGGCACTGTGGTTGGTGTTGCGGCCAATATTTTTGGTGCGGGGTTTCCAAGAACCTCAGTACCTTCTTTCTCATGGGGTGGTAATTCTGGCTTCAAAACATTTCATTTTGACAGGGCTATCGAGGCAATTAATGCGATGATGAACAGACGCAATAAAGAACTAACCCAAACTGAAAAAGAAATTCTTAAACAAGTTTATGAACGAACTGGTAAATACCGAATTTGGGAAAAAACTGATTAATGAGGTTTAAACAGATCATAGGTCTAAATGAAATCAAGGAGAAGCTAACCCAATCGGCAGAACGAAATCATCATGCCCAGATATTTTCAGGACCTCCAGGATCCGGCAACCTTGCACTTGCCCTGGCTTATGCGAGTTATATCAATTGTGAAAATCCAACCAAGGCTGATTCGTGTGGAGAATGCCCTTCATGTATTAAAATTGATAAATTTATACACCCTGATCTCCATTTTGTATTCCCCATTAGTTCTACTTCTAAATGGAAGGGGAAAGATGTTGTAAGTACCAATTTTCTTCCAGAATGGAGATCCCTCTTAACTCTTCACCCTTTCATTACTCTTGAAGACTGGATTGATCATTTTGGTGGGGAAAACAAACAGGTAAATATAAGTAAGGAAGAGAGCCGACAAATTATTCAAAAATTGAGCCTCAAAGCATTCGAAGCCAAGTACAAAATCATGCTAATCTGGCTCCCGGAGTGGATGAACCCATCCGCAGCAAATGCAATTCTAAAAATTTTAGAAGAACCTCCACAAACAACGGTTTTCTTGTTGGTTTCAAGCGACTATGAACGACTATTAACTACAATTACATCACGAGCGCAGCTGGTTAATGTAAGGGCCTTTAGTATGGATGAAGTTATAAACTTCATGGCAACTAAAACCGAGGAAGGAAAAGACAATCTCAGTCAATTGGCACAACTAAGTGAAGGAAATCTCAGCCAGGCATTGAAAATATTAGATCAACAGACTGCAGAAGAAACTGATCAACGGTTTAGTGACTGGATGAGGATGTGTTGGCAAAATGATCTGGTGATGCTCGTGACCAGCTCTGAAAATTTTCATTCCATGAGCAAATTGGCTCAAAAAAGTCTCATTTCAAGTGGACTTGCTTTACTTAGGAATGCGTTGTTATCCAGCAATAACTTAAATGGACTTATGAGAGTAAGCGAGGATGAAAGCGATTTTGTTTCGAAATTTGGCAAGTCAATAAATTTGTCCAAAATTGAAATCATTTCAAATGAACTCAGTGAAGCATTTTATCATTTGGAACGCAATGCCAGCCCCAAAATGACCTTCCTCGATTTATCGCTGAGAATTAATGTGATTTTAAGATCATAATATCATGGCAACAGAAGTTATTCGAATTGGTACACGAAGTAGTAAATTGGCAATGTGGCAAACTAATTGTATTGCCAAAACATTGCAGGCGAAGGGCATTCAGTGTGAGCTTGTACAGATGGAGACCAAAGGAGATAAGATACTGGATGTTTCCATTTCAAAAATTGGCAGTAAAGGTGTCTTCACCGAAGAATTAGAGCACAAATTAATTAAAGGTGAAATCGACGTTGCGGTTCACAGTGCTAAAGACTTGCAGTCTAGCTTGGGTAATGACTTAGAAATTATTGCATTCCATAAACGCGAAGATCCAAGTGATGTCCTTATCAGCAATAATCATGAGTTTGATCTTAAAATGGAGTCAATGAAGGTTGGAACCTCTTCAACCCGCAGGATTGCTCTATTTAAAAGACACTATCCTCACATAGAGTTGACAGATATGAGGGGCAATTTGCAAACTCGTGTATCAAAAATGGAAGAGGGGGCATGCGATGCACTCATTTTAGCCTATGCCGGAGTTCATCGGATGGGTTTTGATCGAATGATTGTAAATCTGTTAGACATAAAAAAGTTTATTCCTGCAGTAGGACAGGGAAGTATTGCATTAGAAGCAAGCTGCTCATTGTCCAATCAAAAAAGAAAGGTGATTTCTAAGGCCATTAATGATAAGAGCACCGAAATTTGTGTACGTACCGAGAGGGCATTTCTCAAGAAACTTGAAGGTGGATGTAGTATCCCAGTTTTTGGTCTGGCTAAACTTTCAGGTTCACAGCTTCAGTTAAATGCCGGAATAATTTCTCTCGATGGGCAAAACCAAATACAACTTGAGAGGATTGGAAACAAAAAAGCTCCTGAGCTTCTGGGTTTAACAGTAGCAGAAGAGCTCTTGAAATTGGGTGGTCGAGAAATTTTAGATGAAATTCATAGTACCATTAACCATTCAAAGAATTGAAATATTTATAAAGGACGATAATCCCTACATTGTTCATCTAATATTGCAACCAGGTTCGCGTACAATTAATATTTAACAACACATTTTCTGATTTGACTTAATCCTTAACACAGATGAAAAAACGTTTTCACTTTATAATAATTTTGATAACTATCTGGTCGTGCAGTGAGAACGCTCAGAAAGAGGAAGTTACTGAGAATGTCGACTCTCCTGGCTCATTCGAATTGTCTGAGTCCATAAATGCTCAGATCGAAGAATTAACCAAACACCCGAAAATTCAAAAAGCATTCCAATATATAAAGGAGAAAGATGCTCAAACGATCAAAGATTTAATAACACTTACGGAGATAGAGGCTCCCCCTTTTAAGGAAACCATAAGAGGTTTAAAATATGCAGATATGCTACGAGCTGAAGGCTTAGACTCTGTATGGATAGATGATACCGGCAATGTAATTGGCTTAAGGAAAGGACAAAAAGGCGATAAAGTTTTAGCACTTGCTGCACATTTAGATACAGTATTTCCTGAGGGAACTCCAGTTAAGGTGAAGCAAATGGGTGATACGCTCTATGCGCCAGGGATTGCTGATGATACTCGGGGCCTTGTAACCCTTTTGGCAACATTAAGGGGAATGAATGCGGCTAATATTAAAACAGATGATCATATCCTTTTCGTTGGTGATGTTGGTGAAGAGGGGCTAGGAGATTTGAGAGGAATGAAACATTTATTCAGAGACGGTGGGCCTAAAATTGACTACTTCATATCTATTGATGGCACCGGATCTGAAAACGTGACCAACAGGGGATTGGGGTCTCACAGATACCGCATTACTTTTAAAGGTCCTGGCGGTCATAGTTGGGGAGCATTCGGACTTGGCAATCCACATCATGCGCTAGGGGCGGCCATCAAATATTTTGCGCAGGAAGCTGACCAGTATACTGCAACTGGTATAAAAACCAGTTATAATGTTGGAAGAATTGGTGGAGGGACTTCCGTGAATTCAATACCCTTTGAATCTTGGATGGAAGTTGATATGAGATCTGAAAGCCCTCAGCGGTTAGCGGAAATTGATAGTATTCTTCAAAGAGCCATTAAAAGAGGTCTGGATGAACAGAATGAATTATTAAGAAATGGCAGGCCATTAACTGTCCAGGTGAAAATGATTGGAAATCGACCTTCAGGAGAAACATCTACCGAGGATAATTTAGTGCAGCGGGCCTGGGCATCCACTACTGAGTTTGGAATTGAACCCAAACTTAGAATTAGCTCTACAGACTCAAATATCCCTATTTCCAAAGGTATCCCCGCAGTTACTTTAGGAGGAGGTGGAATTGGTAAGGGAGCGCATTCTTTAGGCGAATATTTCGTTAACAAAGATGGATATGTTGGTATCCAGAGGGTGCTACTAATTGTTGTTGCACAAACAGGAATGGCAAATGAAATAAATAACCGCTAAATTTTGATCCTTATCTTTTAAAAATTAAACTTGTATCACTACCCAATCTCTCTTTGATCCTATGATTAGCATTTAAGCTTACTTCTAATGAAGAAATTCAGACTAATCATTCAGGTTACCTCATTTATATTTATTGCTTTAACCATACTTATTGGGTTAAATGGTGAACAAATTGCGACAGAGGGGCTAGCCCCATTTTGGCCACGAGGCTATATTACTTTTCTAGAAAACTCTTTAAACTGGTGGACATTCGGTCTCACAGCTATGATGATCCAATTGATTTTAGAAAATATTCAGATCGCCAGCTTAAAAGGAGAGTTGCAAGAGGTTAGGGACGAACTAGGGCGACTGAATTCTCAGTTGAAAAATGGACAACTTGAGGACGATGGGCCAAAGAAAAGAAACAAGGTGGCATTGGTCATCCTGGTAGCTTATTTTATCTATACTCTCGTTACAATTTTGGTCAATCTTTATCTTGAAGAAATGATTAATATGGGAGTATATACATTCTTCAAATTCATTATAACCTGGGGTGTTGTTGGTCTGGTAGTAGTTAGCCTTAGATTCATTGTCGATTTCAATAGAATTGCAGGTCTTAAGAGAAACTTGAAGACAAGTGAGGATGAAGTAGTTCATCTAAAAGCTAGATTATATGACCAGCAAAATAATCCGAAGTCTGAAGTAGCTGGTCAAACTGACGAAACACCCGACTCCAATAAAACTGATGATAGCGGGAGCCATTAAATCCGTATCTTTCCTCTGCTACTAATTTCCATTAATCTTTCTAATTTAGTCGACACCGTTATGGGATAGCAGTCCCGCAACAAGAAATTAATATGTTAGCAAAATCGTTCGGAAGTGCTGTCTATGGAGTTGATGCCTATACCATCACTGTAGAAGTAAATGTGGGTCAGGGCAACAAATTTTTCATGGTGGGGTTGCCAGATAATGCGGTGAAGGAAAGCGAACAGAGAGTAGAGTCAGCCATAAAATTTATTGGTTATCGAATGCCTCGGGAAAAGGTTGTCATCAACCTTGCCCCAGCTGACATACGGAAAGAAGGATCAGCTTATGATTTGCCCATTGCATTAGGCATACTTCGGGCTTCGGAGCAAATTGAAACGGAGCTTTTGGAGAATTACGTAATAATGGGAGAATTATCATTGGATGGGCAACTTCGACCCATCAAAGGTGCCTTGCCGATAGCCATTCAAGCTAGAAAAGACAAATTTAAAGGGCTGATATTGCCAAAAGCAAATGCTAAGGAAGCATCGATTGTTGATGGTCTGGATATTATCGGAGTTGAAAGTCTCAAAGAGGCCGTAGGGTTTTTAAGTGAAAAAATAGAAGTAAAACCGACTATCTCTGACACCAGGGATCTTTTCTATAGCTCACTCAATGATTACCCCGATGACTTTTCGGACGTCCAGGGACAAGAAAATATAAAAAGAGCCCTTGAAATCTCTGCAGCCGGCGGTCATAATGTAATTATGATAGGTCCCCCTGGTTCTGGCAAAACTATGCTTGCTAAAAGATTACCTTCCATACTACCACCTTTGTCCCTGCACGAAGCACTTGAAACCACCAAAATACATTCTGTGGCCGGTAAACTGGATGTCAATTCTGCGCTGATTGCAAAACGCCCCTTTCGAGCACCCCACCATACAATAAGTGACGTAGCATTAGTGGGAGGCGGTGGTATTCCTCAACCTGGCGAGATTAGTTTAGCAAATAATGGTGTTTTGTTTTTAGACGAACTACCAGAGTTTCAAAGATCAGTACTGGAAGTTATGCGACAGCCACTGGAAGATCGGCGGGTTACCATTTCAAGGGCCAAAGTGTCAGTCGATTTTCCAGCCAATTTCATGCTTATTGCTAGTATGAATCCTTGTCCATGCGGTTTCTATAACCACCCGGAAAAAGAATGTGTATGTGGGCCAGGCGTAGTACAGCGCTATCTCAATAAAGTTAGTGGTCCGCTGCTTGATAGAATAGATCTTCATGTTGAGGTAACACCTGTTTCATTTGACGAAATGACGGCAGACCGAAAATCTGAGTCGAGCGAAACAATCCGCGAAAGAGTGATTAATGCCCGGGAGATACAATCGGATAGATTCTCGGGTGAGAATAATATATATAATAACGCAATGATGCCTTCTCAGATGGTGATGACCAGGTGCGAAATTAATGAGGCCGGAAAAGCCTTATTGAAAAGAGCAATGGAGAAGTTGGGATTATCGGCAAGAGCCTATGACCGCATTCTAAAGGTATCCAGAACCATTGCTGATTTATCAGGGTCAAAAGACATTGCAATTGAGCACCTCGCTGAAGCTATCCAATATAGAAGTCTTGATCGAGAAGGTTGGGCAGCCTAACTACCCAGGTAGGCAATACATTTTAACTCAATAGCAATTGGAGTTGGCAAACTCTTGACTTCAACGGTAGTTCTACAAGGCTGAACATCTTTAAAATACTCAGCATAGATTTCATTGTAAGTTTTGAAATCATCCCTCATGTTAGTGAGAAATACTGTTACGTCAATTAAGTCTTTCCATTCAGCACCAGCATCTTCGAGGACGTACCCAATATTATCGAATACGGAACGGCACTGAGTGGCTATATCATACGAAACGATATTTCCATTATTATCAAGGTCTACACCAGGAATTTTTTTATTTCCTCGCTCCCGAGGTCCAATACCCGAGAGGTATAGAAAGTTTCCTACCCTTCTTGCATGAGGGTAAAGGCCTACAGGTTCCGGTGCCTTATTTGATTGAATCTTACTCATTTCACAATGTTAATTCTATGTTCTTATCATTTCAACTTTCGGTCAAAGAACTCCGTCGTAGCTTTATACGCATCCACCCAGTTTTGATGTAACAAAAAGCCATGCACTTCATCAGGGAATATCAATTGTTCAAATTCTACTCTTTGGCGCCTCAAAGACTCGGCAATATCCACCGTTTCACTAAATGGTACATTTCTATCATCGTCTCCATGAATCAGTAGTACGGGAGATTTCCAGGTGTCAATGAATGCCATTGGAGAGGAGTCAAAAGCTAATTTGGCGAAATCCTCCCGAGAATTGGGGTTATAGGCAGGCATAAAGCCATTGATGATGACATTCCAGTCATGAACTCCATGGATGTCAACACCCGCAGCGAATAAGTCAGACGCCCGAGCCAGCCCCATGGCTGTTAAGTAGCCCCCGTAAGACCCTCCCCACAAACCAATCTTATCCGGGATCACGTCCGATCTATTCCGAAGATAGAGACCAGCCCCCATTACATCGTTAAATTCACTAGCTCCTGTTGCTCCATAATTCAATGCTTCACGAAATTCCATACCATATCCAATTCCGCTTCGATAATTGACTGAAAGGACCAAGTAACCCTGACTTGCCAGGTATTGATTCAGTGCATAGGCATTGTGGTAGTAGCCTCTATGATGATATGAAAGCAGCATTTGCCTCCTGGAACCTCCATGAAAAAACAGGACTGCAGGATACTTCCTATTGCCATCATAGTCTTTGGGTTTAAATAATTGGCCATGTATGGGGATACCATCTGTACTGCTGAAAACTACCTTTTCGGGTTTCACCAGAAACTTTGATGGATACCTGCGGGATTTGCGTATTAAAGGAGTTGATTTAGGACCATTCCAAACTACAGCACTGGCCGGCTCTGTGGGATTTGAAGCCAAAGATGCCAATGCGCCGTTGTTCATTGGAACAGGCCTCCATTCAACCCCATCCCCGGATGTTAATTGCGTAGAGGTACCTCCACTAACAGGGGATCTCCAAATATGTTGTCTATCAATGTCATCCTGGTTAGAAGAATAATAAATGTCGCTTGATCCAGGAGCCATTCCAACGAACTGCACTTCAAACTCTCCGTCAGTCAATCTTTTTACTTCTTTAGTCTTTGCGGATATTGAGAACAAATTGGTCCATCCATATTTTTCCCAGGGAAAGACAATATGATCACCGGCCCAAAAGATTTGGTTTTCGGACTCAATCTGCCGAAAAACGCTTCCCCGACCTTTATCAGCTTGCCACAATTGTGAGCTATTACCATTAGTTACATCAGCAATACGAATTGACCACGGCAACCCTGTGCGGTGAGGCTCGAAAATGAGACGATTTCGTTCGTTTGGAATTCGAACAAATGCAATTTTACTGCCATCAGGCGACCAAACAGGACCATTGTCCAGATCAACAGATGGGCTCAGGTAAATGAGGTTTTTAGAAGCGAAATTGTAAACTCCAATAAAGTTATGATCACCACGATTACTAACGAATGCCATCTTTGATCCATCTGGAGACCATCTAAGATTAGACGCTCCTCCCCTTATGGTAAAAAGTTGCATCTCCTCTAAGTCGTCATCCAGATTTTTATACCAAATCTGTCCCTTATTTATATAGACAATGACATTTTCAACAGGTGATACCCTTTGAGATTTTCCTTCACCAATCTCAGTAATAGTCTTAGACGCTATATCCAATGTCTTAATTTGCTGGCCAACACTTTCAATAATGATCGCTGGGTTTGGAAACTCCCCTTTACGATTGGGATTGCTGCCGTGAACAAACACGATGGTTTTTTCATCTGCTGTGAACTGAAGATTACCGATTTCCTGGCCATCATCACGCTGATAGTTAGTAAGCTGTTGTCCTTCATAGTCAGGCGCTTGAGCGAACCAAATGTTTCTAACACCTTCTTCATTTTGAACCCAGGTTAACTTTGATCCTTTTGCGGATGTTACCAGTCCAGTAGGAAATGAATTGGATAGAACCTCTTCGATACTGAATGGTGAGGTACTTTGACTATTGCTATCAAAGAATATTAAATAACTGACGGCAAGTGCTAAAATGAACTTCTTCATATTGGAAAATTTCCCAGAAGATAAAAAGAATGAAGGAATCGAAGAAGAAGTATTATACTGGTTAATTAAAAAATTTCTTACAATCTCAGCTAAACGTTAGTGATGGAAATTGTGGTTTATATTGACCTAATGCTTACCTCACCGAGGATAAGGGACTTGGTAATCTTGGAGGCTCCGTACCTCTTCGCCCGGCCCATAATTGCTTCTGATGAGGATAGACCAACTGTAATACAGAAGCAATAATCTTGTTCATCTTTTATTCTTTTCAGGAAAGTATCGTACCAAAAGGCTGCATCATGCTATCAAGCTGGCTGATGAGTTGATTTTAACAAATCATTTACCTGCTTGACGGGATTAAAAGTAATTGCTGGTACTTCAATGAAAATACTAATCCAATCTGACATGGCCCCATTCCAAAGACCCGGTAATTCCTGAGCCTTCAGGTCTTTGCCATCTTTTGATTTGAGTGTGTTAAACCCTGTTTTGGGGTCAACATATTCAGTAAGGTTAAATTTTTCACCCTTATAGTCTTTGACTGCACAGGCGAGATCGACAGGATTGAAGTGTGTACTTTGACTAAAAATCGCCTTTTGCCCTGAATCACTTAGGTTAATTTGAGCTGTTTCTACGATTTGTAACGAAACCGATCCATCGCTGTTTCTTGCCCAAAATGGTCCTCCGCCGGGGTCTCCAATATTTGAAACCATTCCACTTGTTCTAATCGGTCGGTTGAGTTTCTTATGTAAATAGTCTTTTCTCACACTCTCACTTTGAGAAGAATAATCTCCTGGAAGAATGAGGTTCAGGTGGCTTTTGCTGTATTCTATAATTTCGTTCTCTAACGCTGTACTCCATTGATTATCAATTCTGGCCAGGTAATCGAAAACTTGAGCCTGAATTTCCAATAATATTCCCCCAATGACTTTCTTAAACTTATAAGTATCCTCCTTGAGGTGATCCGGAACTACGTTGTCAATGTTTTTTACAAAGATGATGTCCGTATCTATCTCGTCTAAGTTTGCAATTAGTGCACCATGACCTGCTGGACGGAATAACAGGCTATTGTCTTCATTGCGAAAAGGCTCATTTTGAAGGTCAACGGCAATTGTATCAGTTGAAGTCTTTTGTGTAGAGTAATCAACCTCGAATGATACTCCATATTCACCTTCATACTTTGACCTTACCTCATCAACATGAGCTTTAAAGATTTTGAGGTGCTCCGGTGAGACTGTAAAATGAAGTTTTACGTCTCCATTTTGATCCTTAGCGTAGTGAACCCCTTCAACCATGTGTTCTTCTACTGGCGTTCTGCAGAAATCCGAGTAGGCATGAAACTTGAGTAACCCTTTGGGCAGATTGCCATAATTAAGCCCACTGCTCTCAAGTAATGTTTTGAGTATTTCAACGTACTTTCTTTTGAGATGGGCTTCTCCCAATGTTTCTCCACTTCGGTCAAATGATCTTTTCAAATCATCATAAAAAGCGAAATCATTGATTTTACTGAAAAAATGATGAACATCCGGATGAGATTGCCCCGAACTGAATTTGTCATAATCTTCATCACTACCATTATAATTTTCGACAAATGCAAATAGGTTCTTAAACATGCGACTTGCAGCTCCAGAAGCCGGCACAAACTTTACTATAGAATTATTGCCCATCAAACCTTCAAATGACTGGATGGCCTTATTAATCTTCCCACCATCTAATACTAAAATTCCATTACCTTCAATTGCTGGGTTTTCGAGTTTTAATGGCGGAAAACCATTTTTAAAATTTTCAATTTGATCCTTGATTTGTTCTATAGTTGAACCTCTTTTAGCTATTTGTTGGTGGTCAGAATCTGAGAACATAATAGTGTTTTTTAGCTGCAAAATTGAATTATCTCTGGGTTTGCGGATTTATTTTCTAAAATGGAATACCTACCCATTTATAATTATATTTCATATACTTGATATATAAAAATTTAGAAGAACAAACATCATGTTAAACGACATCATAAATATCGCCCCCTCCTTTTATGGAATGAGTATGGTTCCCCCTCAAAATTGGGAAAACTACGGCTACGCACTTTTAATTATGGCTGGCTCTGATGGAGACGTATCAGCCCCTGAAATGGATTGGTTGGTTGTTGATGCCGCCTCATCAGTTGGAGTTCCAGATGAAGTTGTGCAAAAATGGAGGGCTTATGATTTCGAAAATGGTGACTTAGAAGAAGTATTCTTTGAGATAAATAGTATGGGAGTAGCCAGTTTCAATAAACTGTTAATTTATGATGCGATAAGAATGGCTGCTGCAGATGGTGATTATTCAGATGACGAAAGAGAGAAAGTATTTGAAGCAGCCAATATCCTTAAAGTCAGACAAGAGACGCTGCTATCTATTGAGGCTCTCATCGAAATGGAAATGGCACTCGATAAAATGCGTCTAAATATTTTCTAATTGCCTGAATTTAGTTCAAGGCTTCTATACTGATATTTTCTAGTGCCTTGGGATCTACGGCTTTGTCATCCCGCACCGTAATTCTCAATGCCTTTAGTCCACTGACGCCCTGAAGGTCTTCCAACATAACTTTTTCCACTTCTTTTGTTAAGAACTTCTTGGCCTGAAGATATTCTATATACCTCATATACTCATCAGCATCCCGATCATTCGAGTAAACAATTGCGATTTTACCGGGTTGAGTTAATCGTTCATCAGTATTCTTAATTAGCGCTTTGTCGATTCGTTTTTTTATAATCTCATACCTGATATTATAGGCTCCATCGACATCAAATTTCTTCTCCTCAAGCCGGAATCGGATTGAAAGTGGTGTATTGTGTACTAGAATTAAATGTGTGGTATCCAGTTCAATTGGGAGATTAGGCTTCAATCGTTCAGCCTTACGAGCAACTTCAACCATGGTAATAATTTGCCACAGCCTCATATTATTTAGAAATATGGGGTCGTAGTTAGAGCCTTCGGTCAGTGAGTCTCCCATGTAAATGTTGTATTCAACGCCATCAGTTACATATTTCTCAAAATAGTGAGGATATATTTTCTGAGCCTTGATTTGTTCATTCTCTATGAAGGCAGAAAGCTTATCATTGATCATGGTGAGGCTCTCCTCAAATTGCCTCCTTCTTTTGTAAACAACACCAAGATCCGGATCCAGAGCCTTCCAATAACCGGATGCAATTTTTGCGAATTCCGGGCAACTACTCGCAATATTCTTTATCAATGGCTCGATGAAGGTGTGAAGAAACTCTAATACTTCAACTTCGTCACCAGAGGACAAACCAGATTTCAAACGCTTACGATATTTTTCAAGTCGGAATGTAAGCTCATCCAAGGCATGCATTGGTTTAAACTCTGAAGCCTTCCCCAGTACATGAATTGAAAGATCCAATTGTTCCGTTAGGTCTGCCTGTATCGATTTATTTCTTTCCGTAGATGATCCTCTAATATCAGATGCGCCATAAAGCGGCAAAACATCCTTAAAAACAATAGGTTCTGGCTCAACCATGTCTTCTGTTTCCATTTGAACCAGCATGTTATTAGCGGCTTTAAGAAACTTCCACTCAACTGTTGGATGGATAGACGTATAGGATTCCTTAATCAGTGCCTGAACTTTATTTTCGACCTCGTCTGCATTTTGTTTTAATGCCAATGAAAATAAGGGTAAGATCTCACTCAATTTATTATAGGTGAATGAATTGAGATCACCAGCTTTTGGGGAGCTCAACTTTAACAATCCAAGGAATCTATTGCCATAAAATAGCGGCGCCATTAATAAGCTTCTATAGCCCTCCTTAATTAGCATATCCTCAAATCCACCAAAGAATTTGTTCTTTTCTAAATCCTCGAGGATCAAAGTTTCTTTTCGTTGAGAAAAGAATTCATAAACCTCCTTAAAAGGGCAATTTTCGCTGGAATCGTTTACGTCTAACTGATAACTCGTATGGGTTGCTAGATCAATAAACCGATCTCGGTTTTTCTCAAAAGATGCTAACCCAACATTGACATCAGAAAGTCCTACGAGGGATTTGACATGGTCCTCAACATGATTCAGATTATCCTTATCAATCAGACTGTCCTTTTTAAGCAAACTTTCTTTCAAAAGTGAGGTAACCTGCTCCTGCGTAATGTCAATCATTGAATACAGGGCAAATCCTAGAAATAAAAATCTGTCTGCAGGCAAATATTTAGCCCACAATTCCACATTGTTGGAATTACTCAATAAGAATCGGATGTCCTTTTCACTTAAGTCGGGCAATTCTCCCTTTAACGAAACCTGGCAGAACCGCGTGGTGATTGTTACCTTAAAGTAACGCATCAATCCGGTTTGCTGGTTTCTTACTGGAAAAATTAAGGTCGTTCCGATTGGTACCGTAACTCCATAATATTGTTCCATTATAGAGTGATAGGCCGCCATTGTCTTCTTATGAGACATCTCCTCTTTGCCCACAGCCGCCAACATGTTCTCGATCCCCCCAATTTCCAGCATCAAATTATCAAATGACTTTGTTGTATAGACAAAATCCATTTTGAATGGTGGAACAACCGCAACTAGCTGATCATGTATCATTGCCGATGGAAGAACGGCGGACATCAGCCATTGAATGGTATTGATGTTCTTTTCAATAATCTTACGATCTTCGATTGGTTCCCGAAGCTCAGGAATGGCGTTAACTTTTGCTAAAATATCTTTGGCTATCGGATCAGACAAAGCACCCTTTTCCTGTGCTCGCAATTCCCAAAATCCAATTATGTTGGATAAACTGAACTTAGTCTCAAATGGAAAATCGTCTTGTATACCCCTCTTTTTATTCCTCATAATAACAGCTATAGAACTGAGTTAACGAAACCTAACAATCATTGTTTCTAAATGTAACGGTAATTTAAAATTACTCCATAACTTTCTGAAAATCAATCTTATATAACTAAATGCCGCTTTGAATGTCTGCCAACTAACAAGATGAGAGATTAAAATCCCTATCAGGGCAGATGGTATCGGACAGGTCTATATACAGGATCTTGGCGGATATTGAATTTGAGATTAACAGTGCCATCAAAGTCAACTAATTGCTAACGGAACCCAACTAACTAATACTGAATTTTGGCCCTCAACGGTAATAGTTTAGACAAATAATCATTCATTCCTACAGCTATGCACTTCTCCTGATCTCCTTCAAGTGCATAAGTAGGGACTTGTTAGCTGTCCAAATAATTCAGCAGCCATTGCCAAGGAAAAAAGTCAGAATTAGAAGACTTTTTGTCGTGTCATCGCTGTTTTGAAGCAAATAGTCTTGGAATTTAGGGTTTAACCAAATCAAAAAATGTCAAATTGAGCAGTTCTACTTACTCCTCATATCCGAAAACTTTCTTAAGTAATGCTGTAGTTCGAGCCACCGGATCTTTACGAATATTAGCCTCTTCATTCGCCACTAACTTAAACAAACCTTCCATGGCGAGATTGGTGGCATAATCATCTAAATCCGGATTGACTTTATCCACAAAAGGTACTTGATTGTATCTTTTCACTAAATCTCCATAGTATTTGGTGGCATTGACCTTGTCAAGACTGTTTTTAATAATAGGTTTAAAGGAGCTATAGAGCGGTTCTGAAGTTGTTTTTTGAAGATATTGAGTAGCCGCATTGTTTTCTCCCTTCAAAATACCCCAGGCATCCTGAATAGTCATCTGTTTGATGGCAGATATGAATATTGGTTTGGCACTTTTTGCTGCATCCTCTGCACCTCGATTGAGGGTGATAATAAATCTGTCTACTTCTCTTCCAAGCCCAAGATCTCTCAACGTATTGGCTACTTTTATGGCATCGGGAGGGAAAGGAATCTTTATTA
>JAJCYL010000683.1 GCA_029262955.1 Cytophagales bacterium
TCTGGATTATACTGAGAAAGGAATAAAAGACTATGAAGCCCGTGTTAATATGCAACGTGAAAGATGGTTAATGAAAACTGCCAAAGACATGGGGTATCAACTCTCTGTAAATCAGTCGGTTTGAAAAATACGTCATCGGTAAGGAGGCCATAGGCCGACTGAAGAATCTGATTGGCGCATTGAACCTATCAGACTCTTTACTCCTTTACGATGCAGAGGAATTCCACTCTGACGGGTGAATATTCACCATAAGGATAAACTGAATTTTTGAGAGCGACGTATTCTCTCTATCTTGAGACTATTAGATGGAGAGCAAAGACATTTACAATAACATTATAGACTACCTCACTCAGGTGGGGGACGTATTCACTGAATCATTGTTTAAACTGGGTTCGAGTGAGATAAGTTTGAGTACGGTCATTTATTTCTTCCTCGCTTTCATCATCCTCTTTTTTGTAGCAGGGAAGATCAAGAAATTCCTCATCAACCGGGTCTTGGCTAAGGCTGATATTAACCGGGGCTTAAGCGAATCCATTGGTATGATCACCAAGTTCGTGATCCTTATCATTGGCTCCATCGTAATTATTCAATCGGCTGGAATTGACCTGAGTGCATTGAGCTTATTAGCCGGTGCGCTTGGAGTAGGTATTGGTTTTGGCTTACAGAATATCACAAATAACCTCGTTTCAGGTATTATAATATTATTTGAGAATCCTATCAAGGTAGGAGACAGGATTGAGGTAGGTGATATTAGTGGAGATGTGGTGAATATTTCAGTCCGAGCTACCACCATCCTTACAAATGATAATATCTCGATCATCGTTCCTAACTCCGAATTCATATCCGGCAAAGTGATAAACTGGAGCCACAATGATCGCAATATCCGTTTCAATATCCCGGTAGGGGTCAGTTACAATGAAGATCCCAGACAGATAAAGGAATTACTGCTTTTAGTTGCCGAGGAGAACGGGAACGTTCTCAAAAAACCAGAACCCACAGTCTTCTTTGAAGAATTCGGAGATAGTTCACTGAACTTCACTCTCCTGGTGTGGACCAAAACCTATACGGACAAACCCCGCCGTTTAATCAGTGAATTGAATTTCGCCATTTTCGAGAAATTCAAGGAACATAATATTGAAATACCATTCCCACAGCGCGATTTACATATTAAGTCACAGCCGGAGATGGCTGGGGCTAAGAAGAAGTAGAGTTGGCTTTTAACCAGTTATCGAGAAGCTTAGGTTCTAAAGAGTGATTTCCTGGATAAAATTTTACCTCAATTGATCGGTTGAAAGTTTTCTCCAGGTATTCGATGTTAATCTGATAATTTTCTTTGTTGTAAAACTCATCGTTATCCCCAACTGCTACAATCAGTGAACAATCTTCTTTTATAAAGCTGATGTCGCTGCCGGGTAGTTCCGGTGGGAATCCACCCGCCCAAAGGATGAGATTGTCGAAAGGTAGTTGTAGGTGAAATAAAAGCCTGGCAATAGCCGAAACACCCTGACTAAACCCCAGGAGGTTAACCTGTACTTTGGTTAGGTCGAAATCTCCATAAACTTCATCCAGCACTCTGCGATAATAGGTGAATTGATTTTCGAGATCTACCTCACGATCATGCTTCGTCATCCAGGAAGCTCCGACTCGCTCCTGAGTGAAGTAGAATTTGTGCAGGCCTTGTAGGATTACTCCAAAATGACCCTGCTCTTCAAAAATCCGGAACTTTCTAATGAAGTACTCCGCCAGTTGTCCGTAGCCGTGACAAGCAATCCAGATAGTTGGTGTATTTTCATCAAGCTTCCCAAAAGTATAATAGGGTGCTTTGAAATCAATTTGAAGGTGCTTTAGTGTTGCCATGATAAGTGTCCAAGATAATCAGCCCGAAATTATATTCGGGTCTTTGGTGCAAATTATCCTCTTGGCAAATATTGAGAAGACTTCTTCAATATTTTGAATTGGTTTAAGGTGGAGATCAAAGAAATTATAGCCGTGGCACTTAAGCGTATCAGCAATTGAAATTGGTGTATGGCCATATCGCTCAATCCATTCGCCATGGAGTTCCAGGAAAATAATCGGGTCATAATTTGACAGAAACTCTTTAGCCCCTGAGATTACGGGTCCTTCGTAGCCATCAACATCAATTTTAATGATATCCGGTTTGATACCCTGGGAAGCCACAAATTGATCAATGGTGGTCATTTTGGCTTGAACGCCATGAGCATCCATGTTGTGGTTAGCAATGAGATGCACCCATTCGTAATGCATGTCCAGAACTCCCTGTTCTTGACCAAAAGCCAATTGAGTTGCTTTGATCAGCTTACTTTTATTAAGCGCAAGATTATGTTCTAAAACTTTAAAACATTTTGCGGATGGCTCAATGGCAAAAGCCGTACTTTCTTGATTGTTGGAAGTGAATGTAAGTGAGAAAATACCGAATAGGCTACCCACATCAAGGAAGCACTCCTTTCCTTTCGATAGCTGAACAAATCTTTCAATCTCTAATCTCATGTCAGGATCAACCTCACTAAACATCCTAAAAGCCCTGCGGGCTGCAATATCAATGGGGAAGGAAATTTTACTGTCAATTTTGAACCCCTTAGCACCTAAACCCATTTGTCTCAAGAGATTTCTCCTTTGGTCTTGAAAGGAGGCCGCAAGTCGTTGCAAGCCGGTAGATTTCGAAAATCTCTTGAAGTCTTTTCGCATAAGTGGCAAACAAGATAGGTCAGAGCGGGGAAATTATTTCAAGAATTGATCCAGGACCTTAATATTGCCCAATAGATATCTCACTCTGTTGAAATTACTACGGGTGCAAATAGTTCAGGAGTAACATCAAGCAAATGAGATCACAATTAATAAGGGTTACTCATTGAGGCCTTTTTTATGCTCTAGGTTGTTTTCGATCTTATCAAGTTGGGTTTTCAAATTACTCAACTGATCTCCCAGTGCTTTATGCTCTTTTTTGATATACGCCTTAATTCGATCCTCCTCTTTTTGCATTTCATTCGCCTGGAGTTCGTTCATTGTGTTGACTACAATGGCTATAAATATGTTTAGTGTGGTGTAAGTAGCAATTAAAATAAAAGGGATGAAGAAGATATAGGCATAGGGAAGCTCTTCCATCATTGGGCGGGCGATGCCAGATGACCAGCTTTCCAGGGTCATTATTTGGAATAAGGTAAACATACTTGCACCCATAGATCCAAAAAATTCCGGGAACGCAGCCCCATAAAAGTTTGTTCCTAATACAGCGAAAATGTAGAAAATGATAGCAAGAAGAACCATAATCCACCCTATACTGGGAACTGCATGGATAATGGCTTCGATGATAAAACGGAGTTTAGGAACGTTGTTGAGCAGACGTAAAGTTCTTAAGATCCTTAAAGTTCTAAATACCGCCAAATGCCCTCCCAAGGGAGCAGCCGCTATTCCTACAATCACAAAATCGAAAATATTCCATCCACTCTTAAAAAAGTCAAGCCTATAGACAACTAGCTTAAGACAAATTTCTGCAACAAAAATGTAAAGGATAAAGTTATCAATCTGTTCGAACCAATTTCCGATATTATCCATTAGCGAAGGAGATGTCTCCATGCCTATGGTAATAGAGTTAAAAATTATCAGGTATAAAATGAAATTGTGAAAGCCATCAGAGTCTACAAATTGTTTTAGTTTCGAATCTTTTGGTTGCATTAGATCATCTTTTGGTGACTACTTCAATTAAGCACAAATTTGTCATAATTATTGAATATTTGAGTAATCCTTGAAGGAGATTTCAGGAAATCTCAATCGATCGAATTGATGTAGTAGAGAAACACTTAGTGCAAATGAAATTACTGGCTTTATTATCATTTCTTTTTGTTTGGACAATTACTGAGGCTCAACAAGACTCTCATACTTATGATCTGAAGAAGTGCCTGGCTTATGCGCAAGAGAACAATCCGCATAAAAACCAACTGGAGATTTCGAGGAAAGAGGTTAATGCTGAAGCGAAATTGGCTAAAAGCAAATTCTTGCCTCAACTTGGTGCTTATACGGACTACAGACAGTTCATTGACAATACTACTTACATATTTCCTGCCGATGAGGGTCGGATAATTTCGGGTGGAACCTCTGACAGTCCGTATCCAATTCGGCTTGGTCAGAAGTTCAACATGTATGCTGGTGTAAATTTTTCTCAAGTACTTTTTGATAAGAGGTGGCTGTCGGCAAATGAATTCGGTAACCTGTCAACAGAACTATTGACGTTGTCCGAAGAAGTCCTGGATGAAGAGGTTATTTATAATATTTCCATTACTTATTATGAAATTCAAAAACTGAAGTCCAAAATCGAATTGATTAATGATGCTATAAATAGAACAAATAAATTAAGAGAAATACTTGAACTACAGGTAGACAACGGAGTGGTAAAAAGAAGTGAATTAGACCGGTTGAATTTAACATTGTCTAAACTCGGAATTGATAGGCAACAACTTTTAGCAAATACTGATTTAATGATTAGTAGATTGAAATATACCATGGGAATGCCGGAAGAAACTGGCCTTATAATAACGGATGAAGATTTATTGGTCAGTGAATTGGTAATGGGCAGAGAACTATCTACAAAGAATAGAATATTAGCTCAACAGCAGAAATTGGGTGAGTTAAAAATCAAAGACGTTGCAGATGATTACTTTCCAACCGTACGGGCCTACGGAGACTTTCAATTTCAGGCGCAAAGGAATTCCTTTAATTTTTTGTCAGATGAAAAGTGGTTCCCTCAGCACTATTTTGGTGTGGGGATTAAATTTCCCATTTTGACGGGTTTTGAGAAAAAAGCCAAAATGGAGCTCGAACAGATTGAGTTAGAGAGAATAAAGATAAAACAAGAAAGAATCACCAAAGAGGAAGCCATTCAACTTCAACAGGCAACCAACCAACTAGCTGCTGCCAACCTCTTTTTAGATCATAATATGCGTAATAATAGTCTATCCGAGGTGCTCTACAAGCAGATAGAACTGGAATATGAACAAGGGATCACCGCACTCAGAGACTTACTAATCGCGTCGGCTGATCAAACTGTTGCAGCCAATCAGTATGAAGAAGCCTATTTTGAGTATAAATTGGCACAAATAAATTACCTGAAAGCATCTTCAAGACTGAAAGATTTACTTCAATAATGACATTTAATGGTTTATAGAATACTTGTTGTAATCCTATTACTTACGCTGATTGGAGTAATTCTTTTCCAGAATAAAAGAGAAATTGATGCCAGTTTGGCATTAGCTGAATTAAAGGTGGAGGAATGGCCTGTGGTTGTTGAAGAGATTAAACTTTCAACTTACCAGGAGTCATATCAATTAACCGGGATACTGTCCCCTCGGGAAGAGCTAAATATACATGTGCTTGTATCTGGTAAGATCGTCGAACTTCATAAACGGGAAGGTGATGAGGTAAAAGCTGGTGATTTAATAGCCAGAATAGATTCGAAAACATTGACGAATGAGATAGAAGTTTCTGATTTAACATTGATACAAGCCCGAATGGACTTGAACAGAATGAGAGCGCTCAAGGATGGCGAGGCTGTAACCTCACAGCAGTTAGAGCAGGCCGAGCTGAGGGTAAAGTCTGAGGAAGTTAGAAATAAGGCATTGAAAAGCAGAATGAGAGATAGCGATCTGACTGCGGCAATGGCTGGAACAATTGCAACCCTGAATTTCAAAGAAGGAGAGGTAGTGTCCCCTGGACGCCCACTGGGTGTGATTGTAGATTTGTCGAAGGTAATTCTCACAGTATTTGTCAGCTCATCTCAAATTCTCAGATTAAAACTGAAACAGTCTATAGACATTGAGGTCGAAGAGTATCCCAACATGGCATTCACTGGTACAATTTCAAAACTGGCCTCAAAAGAAAATGAAGGCCTAAAATATGCTGTAGAGATTGATGTCAATCGTATTGAGAATTATCCTTTGTTATCCGGCATGTTTGCTACGGCACGTTTTAATCATGAGAAACAGAATTCTATTATTATTAGGAGAAGCTCCGTTCTTGGTGGATTGAATGATTCTTATGTCTTTCTAAATCAAGATGGCCTGGCGAAGAAAAGAAGTGTCAAAGTGGGCAAAACTGTTAAGAATGGAATTGAAATAGTCGATGGACTAAATGAAGGGGAACAATTGATTGTTTCCGGACAGCGTAATCTCAAAGAAGGAGTCAAAGTCAGAATTGTCACCGATTAGGTTGATATTGAAAGTTCCGGGAGAACAATGAACATCACGAAAATATCTATACAACGTCCTACCCTGATCATGGTGATCTATTCGGTCATATTAATAACCGGATTGATTAGCTATTACTTCCTGAGTTATGAATTAGTTCCAAAATTCACTCCTCCAACTATTGCAGTAACTTCAACCTATCCAGGTGCTTCACCTCAGGAAGTTGAAGATAAAATCACTCGTCCTGTTGAGGATATTCTATCATCCATTAGCAATGTTATTAGAATAAATTCTTCATCTCTGGAGAACTTCTCATTGGTAAGGCTTGAAATGTCAAATGGAATAGACATTGATGTCAGCCTTCAGGACATTCAACGCAGATTGTTAACAATATCTGAGGATTTGCCGATTGGCGTCAGACCTACGGTCAGCAGGTTTGATTTTGACGATTTGCCAATCTTAAGAATTGGGGTGGAATCAATATTAGGTGATGCTAAATTTCACGATTTCGTCACAGATATTATCCAACCTTCCTTAGCTCAAATTGAAGGAGTAGCGCAAGTGAATATATTGGGTGGAAAGCAGAACGAGATCCAGATTGAGGTGGATCCAAGGAAATTAAATGCACTTGGGTTGTCAATTTTGCAGGTTACAACCTCTATTCGGAATAATAATATCGATCTACCGGCTGGAAATCTACGAACAGAAAAAAATAAATTATTCGCTCGAATTGCAGGTACTTTTAAAAGCCTGGATGAAATAAGGAATTTATCCATTGGAATTAATAGAAGTGGTGGTAAGATTTTGTTGTCGGATGTGGCCCTCGTGACTAGGGGCTACAAAGATGCGGAGGTGATTACCAGGATTAATGGAAAGGAAAGTATTGGCATAGAAATTCTCAAGCAAAGTAATGCCAATGCTGTTCAAATGAGCGCTTCAGTCAAACGACGGCTGAAGGATCTTGAACTTGAGCATAGAGAAAAATCGCTGCGCTTCACCATTGGAGCGGATTCTTCAGAATTTACTTTGGAAGCAGCCAATGCGGTAACTGTAGATTTAATGCTAGCCATATTGTTGGTTTCCCTGGTTATGCTATTATTTCTACATTCTCTAAGGAATGCAGTTATCGTTCTAGTGTCCATTCCCACCTCAATTCTCTCCACATTGATTGTGATGTATCTCATGGGATACTCACTAAATCTAATGACCTTGTTAGGTCTCTCTTTGGCCATCGGCATCCTGGTTGATGACTCCATTGTGGTACTAGAGAACATCTATAGACATTTGGAAATGGGGAAGGACCGAATGAAGGCTGCGTATGACGGAAGAATGGAAATCGGATTTACTGCGCTATCAATCACTCTTGTGGATGTGGTTGTGTTCATGCCAATTTTATTTGCCACAGGCATCGTTGCTGACCTCTTCGCTCAGTTTTCGGTGGTTATGATCACCTCCACATTAATGAGTTTGTTCGTCTCCTTCACACTTGTTCCGCTGGTAGCCTCAAGGTTTTCAAGGCATCAACTAAATAGTGGTGATGGACTCTTTGGCCAACTAATTCAAAAGTTTGAAGAATGGATCGAAAGGTTGGTCTCGGGAATGACTTCTTCGCTGAGCTGGGCATTAAACCATAGAGCAATTACCTTATTGATTGCGGTGGTACTGTTGGTTGGATCCCTTAGTCTTTTGGTTGTTGGATCAATTGGCACTGAGTTCACCAAAGCAGGGGATAGAGGAGAGTTTATTTTAGAGATTGAGCTACCAGTGGATGCTACTTTGGAGCATACAGATCGAGTGGCTTTCCAGGTGGAGAATTATTTATTGCAGATTCCACAGGTGGAAACGGTTTTTACGACTGTTGGTCTGACCAGCAGTGGAAGGATAGAAACTAACCCTTCGAATGTTTCCGAATTTTTAATCAAATTAACTGACAAACAAGACAGGACAATTGCTGCATCTGAAATGGCAAGAAGAATAAAACTTGATCTTCAGCGAGGTATCCCAGACATTATTGTCAGTCCAATTGAAATCAATCTTATTGGACTCAGAGAAGATGGAGCGGTTGAAGTGACTGTTTTTGGGCCGGATAGTAAAACTTTGAGTGTGGTAGCCGACGAAGTGAAGGAAGTTCTGGATGATGTCCCTGGTACTGTTGAGGTAAAGTCCTCCATAAAGGATGGCGGTATCAACCTTGAATTAGTAATTGATCATGACCGAAGAGCATCTCTGGGTCTTGAGTTAAACCAAGTGGCCGCTACTGTAAGAACAGCATTAACTGGAGTAATTGCGGCTCAATATCATGGGGATCAAAGTCAAATAAACATCAGAGTGCGACTGGCGGAGACCTACAGGAGGGAGGCTGAGGATTTGAATGAGCTATCTATTGTCAATAACAGAGGACAAGTAATTTCTTTAGACCAATTCTCTGACCTAAAGGAGATACCCTCACTTTCTCGATTAGAGCGGACCAATAGATCCCCATCGATAACTGTCAAAAGCCAGGTGATAGGCCGAACCGGGGGTGGCGTGGGTAGAGAATTTCGGGAAACGATGGCATCTCTTTCTTTACCTGAAAATGTCAGCTATGTCTTCACGGGGCAGCTGCAGCGACTCTTTGAAGGATTTCAGACTTTGGGCATTGCTTTGGTAGCTTCGATAATATTCGTATATCTGATTCTTGTGGCGCTATATGACTCTTATAAATACCCATTTGTGGTGCTTTTTTCAATTCCTATGGCTGTTGTCGGTGCTTTGTTACTGCTGGCCTTGACCCAGGAATCGTTGAATATCTTTTCAATTATGGGGCTTATCATGTTGGTCGGACTTGTCGGTAAGAACGCCATTTTGGTGGTGGACTTTACCAATAAATTACGAATGCAGGGACAGACCCTGAAAGCGGCATTAATCGAGGCTACTCAGTTGCGTTTTCGGCCAGTCCTGATGACCAATTTGTCTATGGTTATTGGACTTCTACCTATTGCACTGGCAGGAGATGCTGGATCAGAATGGAAAAATGGCTTAGCCATTGCCCTGATTGGTGGACTGAGCAGTTCAATGTTCCTCTCACTAATATTAGTGCCTGTCGTTTATGCGGCTTTAGAGAAAAAGGGCAAATAGGATTCTGCTAATCTTCCTTCTGAAATTTCTTCAAAATCTTCGCCATATGTTTGCCAGCTGCTTCACGACCACCAAGTCCATAAGAAAGAGCTACGGTTACTGCCAAAGAGCCTAGAGTAAGGCCAAATGCAAGTTCTACAATGCTATTGGCAATGCCCATTGTGCGAAGCGAAATTGCTAGAAACAACCCAATAATTGCCATTCGTGCAACCGCAGCGATATATTTATTTTCGTCAGATTTATTCAGCGAGGTATAAACCAGATAGCCAATGAAATTACCTGCAATCATGATAATCAATCCGAAAAGTATATTACCGGAAAGATGAAGAATGGTATGTAATGAGTGAGTTAGTCTTTCAAATCCGAGCATTTCAATACCGGTGACTATTCCGAAAAATATGAGGAAGAAATAAGCGATTCCAGCGATGATCTTAGAAAGAGACTGACCCTCGCCAATTAAGGCAGTTATCTTGAATTTGACTGAGAGTTCATCGGTACCCATGTTGCTCAAAAGATCTTTAAGAAATTCCGTCACGAACTTACCTCCTACGGCAAACAAAGTAATGATCAGAATTGCACCTATGATATTGGGTACCGCATCTAATAAATTGTGTAGGAGGTTATTTGCCGGTTGGGTAATCGCCTCCAGATGTAATGCGTTTAAAGCCTGGATCAACAAGGGGATAAAAATCATTAAAAAAACGATTTGCTGAATGAAATAGACCAACTTATCGGTGTCTTTAAAGCCAATATTGGCGGCTAATCTGTCCACTACACTACCAGCCATTTTAACGAGATTAGACACGAATTTAGCTATGATGTAGCCAATAAACGCGATTGCAGCGGCAGCAAGTATGTTAGGAATAAATCCAAGGAACTCATTCAACATATTCCTAATCGGATCCAGGACATAGCTCACGCCGAGCATTTCCAGTACTATGAGAAGTACGATCAACATTAACACATAATAAACCAGGTTGGCAATAAATTTATTGGTGTCAACAATGGTATTTCCAAGCAACCTCTCATCCCATTCGGTCTTTTTCATCAGGCCATGAACGATTCTTCTAATCAGTAGGGAAATGAGCCATCCAATGATTAGGACTACAATGGCTCCAAAAACACCAGGTAGGGCAGTTCCTATGGTGTGAATTAGGCTGTCGAGATAGCTTGGTAGGTTCATAATGCTCTTATTTTTTTAGTACAACAATTTATTCCAGATTTTCGCCAACGCAAAGCCTTTGACTCGATTGTTTAGCTAACATGATGATTAATTTCTATGGGAAGCATAAATAATCTCAGTTGACTCGCTAACATTGCGCTTTAAATTTTTGATTTTATGAGTCAAATAGATTCTTTAAAAGGTGATGCTATAGTACTCTCCGGTGGAATTTTAGAAAGCAAAAGTGCCAAAACAACTCACGGTTTAGTGAGAGGTTCTACCCGTTTTAATATTAAAGCAATAATCGACAGTAAATTTGGTGGCAAGCGTGCCAGTGATATTATTGATAAGGTCACTGTAGATGCGCCCATTTATGATAGCGTGGCGTCATTTATGGCAGATGGAGGAAAAGCAGATTATTGCATTATTGGAGTAGCAACCAAAGGGGGGATACTTCCTGACCTCATGAGGATTGATGTGATTGATTCAATAACGAATCAAATTGAAATTGTCAACGGGCTACATAAATTTCTCAATGACGATGAGGAAATTTCATCGCTGGCAAGCAAGAATGGCGTAGCCATTTATGATATTCGCAAGCCCAGGCCAAAAGATCAATTGGCTTTTTGGTCGGGTGATATTTTTCAAGTTGGCACCCCGAAAGTTGCGGTTATGGGAACAGATTGCGGACTTGGAAAGAGAACAACAGCCAAATTTATTGTGGACGGATTGAGAGATCAGGGACATACAGCTGAAATGATTTTTACGGGTCAGACGGGTTGGCTACAGGGCTGGAGATACGGTTTCATTCTTGATTCGACTGTGAACGATTTTGTTTCGGGTGAATTAGAAGATGCGATGCTAAGATGTTATAAAGAAACCAACCCCGATTTCATGATCATTGAGGGGCAAGCTGCTCTTCGTAATATTAGCGGACCATGTGGCGCTGAGTTCTTGATATCTGGAAATGCGGATGGTGTAATACTCCATCATTCGCCAATTCGGAAGTATTTTCATGGATATGACCATTTGGGTGTTGAAATTCCGCCCCTGGCTAAGGAAATTGAATTAATTAACGCCTACGGAAAGCAAGTGATCGGGGCTACATTGAACACATTCAACGTAAGTTTTGAGGAGGCCAAACGTTTTCAGGAGAATTATGAGAATGAGTTGGGGATACCCGTAGCATTACCTATTGAGGAGGGCATAGAACGTATTCTTCCATCTATTGAAGCTTTAAAAAATAAATAACAACACCTGACATGACTTTAATTATTAAATCGATCAAAGCTGAGATTGTAAACCTCGGTCTTACCAAACCCTACTCAATTGCCTATAAAACTGTTGACAGTGTGGCAAACGTGATTGTCAAAATTGAATCAGAGAGTGGGCTGATTGGTTATGGAGCAGCCAATCCAAGTAGTTATGTTGTGGGGGAGGAAAATGAAGATGTGATCAAGCAACTGACCGAGGACAACCTCTCTGTTTTTATAGGGAGAGACCTGATCAAATTCTATGAATTGATTGGAGATGTGCAGAGCCGCTTTACGTCGGTAGGTGCGAGGATTGCGCTGGAGATCGCTTTTCACGATTTATTCACCTGTCATCTCGGTATTCCGTTAGTCGACTTTTATGGAAGAAAAATTTCTTCCTTACCAACTTCTGTGACCATCGGTATAATGGACATCGATGAAACTCTTGTAGAGGCCGACCAATATGCGGCAGATGGTTTCAAAAATCTCAAAGTGAAACTGGGTAAGTCGGTTGATGAAGACATTGAAAGAATTCATAAGTTGAAGGAACACATCTCCGACAATATGGTTGTGAGAATAGACGCCAATCAAGGATGGTCAGTAGGTGACACAGTAAAGTTCTACAACGAAACATCGAATCTTAAAATTGAGTTAATTGAACAGCCATTAAAACAAGAAGCAGTTGACGACATGAGGGGGCTTCCGGATGGCTTGAAGGCAATTGTTGCAGCGGATGAATCCTTAAGATCACCGGAAGATGCTCTTAATTTGGCACAAAAGCCGATTGCTTCAGGGATCTATAATATTAAATTGATGAAATGTGCCGGGCTAACTAAAGCAAAAGATATTGCTGTTATTGCCGAAATTGCCGGTATTGATTTGATGTGGGGATGTAATGATGAAAGTGTAATTAGTATTACTGCTGCGTTACATATTGCTTTCTCATGTCCAAATACTAAATATATCGACCTGGATGGAAGTCTGGATCTCAAAACTGATGTTGTTAAAGGTGGTTTTATCCTTCAAGATGGCCTGATGTCAATTGGAGACAAGCCCGGACTTGGGCTTACCGAAATGTGATGATCAATTCATCCATTATCTTTGTGGAAAACCCTTCGAAATGAAGATTGTTATTCTTAATGGACCAAATCTAAATCTACTTGGAAAAAGAGAGCCAGAGATTTATGGGAGCAAGAGCTTTGAGGAGTATTTTAAAGAGCTCCAAAACGAATTCGACACGCAAGAGTTGCATTATTTCCAATCCAACAGCGAAGGAGAACTAATTGACAAGCTGCATGAGGTTGGTTTTGAATGTGATGGGATAATACTGAACGCTGGTGCCTTAACCCATACGTCAATTGCGTTGGCGGATGCCATTTCGGGGATAGAATCTCCTGTTGTTGAAGTGCATATTTCAAACATCTTTGCCAGGGAGGAATTCAGACATAAGAGTTTCGTTTCGAAAAATGCTATTGGAATTATTTCCGGATTGGGGCTGAACGGCTATAAGTTGGCTATTCAACACCTCCTTGAAGGATGATCAATTTCTATCCAGGCCCTTCAAAGGTTTACCCACAAGTAAAGGACTATGTGAAGGAAGGCATAG
>JAJCYL010000684.1 GCA_029262955.1 Cytophagales bacterium
GAGTAAACCATTATTGGTTTGATCTTAACAGAGATTGGTTGCCCCTGGTACATCCGGAAAGCAAGGCCCGTATTGATTTTTATCATCAATGGATGCCCAATATGGTTACTGATTTTCATGAAATGGGGACCAACTCTACCTATTTTTTTGAACCTACTAAACCCTATGGATCAGAAAACCCCCTGGTACCTAGAAGCAATTATGATGGACTAAATAATATGATGGCCAAATATTTCTCTAAGGCTCTTGACGATATTGGCTCACTGTACTTCACTAAGGAAGTCTATGATAATTCGTATCCAGGATACGGATCTACTTATCCGGATATTCATGGTGGTCTAGGGATTGTATTCGAACAGGCAAGTTCCAGAGGCCATTTACAGCAAAGTCTTACCAAGCAGGTTGAATTTAGATTTACCATAAGAAATCATTTGAGATCTTCTCTTGCCACAGTTCAAGGCACCGTGAATGAGCGAGTAACATTTTTGCGACATCAGCGAGAGTTCTTCACATCAAGTTTATCATCAGCAAATACAGATCCAATCAAGGCTTATTTATTTGGTGAAGCCAATGATAAAACCAGACTCAACACTTTCATTGACCTGTTACTTAGACACAAAATTCAAATTTATAAGAACCCCCAGAGTGCTTCAATCAATGGTCAATCCTTTCAAGGTGGTCAATCCTATATAGTGCCGACCGGTCAGAAACAATATCGTATGGCCAAATCCATTTTTGAAAAAGTCAAGTCATTCCATGATTCAGTCTTTTATGATGCTTCTGCATGGTCCATGGCTCTTGCTTATGGCATTCCTCATTCAGAGCTGCGTTCAACTCGATTTCAAATGGGAGACGCTGTTACATCGGTCGAGAATCAATCTCCTTCATTTAAAGAGGCTCCTTACGCCTATGTATTACGTTGGTCTGATTTAAATGCTCCTAAAGCACTGACACATTTATTTAACTCCGGACTATATGTTCATGCTGCTCAGAAACCTTTTAGCGTCAACACAAATGGGGCAAGGAAAGATTATGGCAGTGGCTCCCTGTTAATAGCTGTCGCTGATCAGGAAATGGCAGTTAATCAGGTTCATCAGGCAGTAAGAGAGGCTTCTATACACTCAGGGCTTCAATTCGATGGAGTTTCAACAGGCACCAGTGTCTCAGGAATTGATCTAGGCTCAAGAAACTTCAGGGTAATCAAAAAACCAAAAGCACTTATGATAGTGGGAGAAGGTATCTATCTCTATGAAGCTGGTGAAATATGGCATCTTTTAGACACTCGCGTAGGCCTCCCCATAACTAAAGTGGATAAAATTGATTTGCCAAATGTTAAATTAAGCGATTACACAACAGTAGTGCTGGTCAATGGCAATTACAGTGATATACAAAACTCTTGGGTTGAAGAATTAAAAGCCTGGATCAAAGCAGGTGGTACGCTCATAACTCAAAAGTCAGCTACAGCATGGGCCATTAAACAAGAACTGGGTACCGCAGAAATACGTGAAAAAAAGAAAGAAGATGATACTGAGACACCAAGGTTGGATTATGTAACTAGTCGAGATTACCGCGGCGCAAAGAGAATTGGTGGTTCGATTTACGAAATTGACCTGGACATTACGCACCCTATTGGTTATGGCTATACTAGTCGTAAAATTCCAATCTATAGAAATAGCACACTATTTCTTGAGCCAAGCAATAATGAATTTAGCACCGTCGGGCTCTATACCAGTAATCCCTGGGTAAGTGGTTTCGTTTCCAAAGAAAATCGAGAGTTAATAGCCAATTCTGCAGCCATAGTTGTTAGCGGGAATGGCCGTGGCAGAACCATTATGTTTACAGACAATACCAATTTCAGGGGAACATGGTTAGGCACTTCAAAATTATTTTTGAATGCCTTATTCTTTGGTGATCTGATCTCTGAACCATAATCAATCACCATCCATTCGGAGACGAGCATTGATAAATTCGTCTAATTGCTCAACCGCAATGCGCTTCCCGATTATTTTCTTGTCCTTGTCAAGAATATAAATGGTAGGGGTACTTACAATATTGTACTCCTTTCTGAAATTACTCTTATAGAAAGGATCTGCCAGATTCAACCAATCAAGAGATCTTTCACTAATAAATTTTCTCCATTTATCCAGGTCCGTAGCAACACATACTCCAACTGCTTCCACACCCTCATTTCTGTATTCATGATAAAAGTCAAGAGCCAAAGGAGCTTGTTTTTTGCAGTGTCCACAGTCAGGATCATAGAAAAACAGAACAGTATATTTGGCATCAATATCGTACAAGGAAATCGGTGATAAGGTAGTGTCAAGGAGATCCAATGAAGGAGCAATCTCACCAATTAAATTTGGTCTTAAATCATTGACTGCATTTCTAAACTCTTCCAATACTTTTTCATCAGCCCAGGTTGCTCTTCCAGATAAGTAATAGTTCTGGGCCAGGTGAACAAATACGGCATCATGACCCATCATTTTAGGTTGGGAAAATTTGTTCGTTAAGGTTACGATAATATATCTGAAAACTTCGGGACTAATACCTTCTCTGTTGACCAGATAATCAACAGCATTTATCAATGAATCCGGATCAGGCGAGGTTAATTTATCGACATATTCTAAGATGCGATCATGAAAGAGCGGTGTTCTTAAGATGCCTTCATAACCGAAATCTATACCATCGAAAAAATGATCTTTGTAGTGCTGAAACTTGAATTGCCTTATTTCCTGATCAGTTAAACCTTCGCTAGCCTCAATGTCCTCTGGTTTCCGGATAAGATTTAAAAAAGTTGCTACATAACTCTCGGGGTATTCTTCAGCTAATTCAACTTGGAATTTCTTATTAGCCTTATCTATTTCACGCATTCCGTCATAAATAGCTATGCTATCCTCTCTGGATGTCGCATCTTTTAAAGTTTCCTGTAGTTCTTTTGAAGATGTTTGGGTCTCAGCAAGTTTCACTTGAAACTTAAGGAAAATTTCATTCTGCTCAGATCCTGAAACCTTCTTATTCAACAATGGATTTTTCGAATCTGATGAAATTGAAAATGTCTGCTCATCAGTGACTACAAATTCAAGAAAATAATTAGGTGTATATAGAAAATAAACGCCATGGGCTAATGATTTCTCACCCTTAAAAACAGCATTACCATTATCCATTGTGGTAGTATCCTGAATATACTTGCTCTTACCTAAGTGGTAGCCCAGGAATGCCGAAGTATCTGACAGTCCTTCAATTGAGACACTAATTTCATATTGTGCTATGGAGGAGCCCATAGTGAAAATGCTGATGAGAATTGTGTAAAGGTGCTTCCTCATATTGATTAATTTCTATCTATTAAACGTATTTTAATGACAATAGTGTTCAAATGTAACTGGCCAGATGCTTCTTCTCCACCAATTCAGTCTTTAATATTACCTATTTTATCCCGCAAAAATGCCACCACTACTCTAAAGGCCTGATCAAAGTTTTCAAAATTTGGAATTACAATATCAGCTTTATCTCTGTATGGCAATATATATTTCTCATATGCCGGAATAACATGTTTAGTGAAACGGTATTTAACTTCATCAGACTTATAGCCTCTTTCATCCTGGTCTCTTTTAAGTCTTCGATTCAGCATCAAGTTCATATCCGCATCTACAAAAAGTTTCAAGTCCAAGAGGTTGACTATTTCGAGGTAGTGAAGAACGAAGATACCTTCCACAATAATTATTGGCGCAGGCCTCAGAATTAGAGCTTGAGCACTCGTTTTTTCGTTTATGAAAGAGTATTCCGAATACCTGACTTCCCGGTTATTTTTTAGTTCAAGGAGATGCTCCGCCAGAGTCATTGAGTCAATTGCCTCTGGTAAGTCAAAGTTCACATATCCGGCGTTATCAATTTGCTGCTGGTCTCTCTCACGGTAGTAGTTATCCTGGGAGACAAAACAGATATTGTTTTCGCTAAATTCAGCCAGAAGCTTTTTACGGAATTCAGTTTTACCGCTTCCACTCCCTCCGGTAATTCCAACTACGAAATTATTTCTATCCATCACGTGCCGTGTAGATTTAAGTAATCAACCAATTTTTGAACGGCTAAGCCCCTGTGACTAATCTTGTTTTTCTCCTCCGCACTCATTTCAGCGAATGTCACATCATACCCTTTTGGGGTAAACAAGGGGTCATAACCAAATCCATCCGAACCTCGCATTTCTTCAATTATATGTCCTTCTACTATACCTTCGAATTGTTGCGCCTTCTGATCAATAATTAAAGAAATAGCTGCTCTAAACCTTGCAAAACGATCAGTCACCCCAGTCATTTCTTTAATTAATTTCAAATTGTTGTCCCTGCTATTTCGTTGTGGTCCGGCATATCTCGCAGAATAAACCCCGGGAGCGCCGTTTAGTGCGGCCACCTCCAATCCTGAATCATCTGCGAAGCAATCTATACCATATTGATCCTTGATAAATTGCGCTTTTTGCATGGAATTTTCATCCATGGTTTCAAAATCCTCAGGGATATCTCCCTGGTGCCCAATCTCTGAGAGACTCAAGATTTTAAAACTATTACCTACCAACTGCTGTACTTCGTACAGCTTATGCAAATTGTTAGTCGCAAAACACAATCTCATGCCACAATGTTAGAGATAAACGGTATACCTCAAAGCATCATGAAATGAATTCAGAGTAATTAATTACTCATATCGAAGTGAATCCACGGGATTTCTGGTTGCCGCACTCAAGATTCTTGCAGTGGAGGTCATCATCGAGATAACCAATATAATAGATAGAGGAATTAGGAATGTCGAAAGATCGATTGGTCTGTGATTCGCAAATATTGATTCTATTAAGATATCAACTATGAAATATCCCAGAGTTAGACCTAATGTTCCCCCAATAAAAATCATGTAGGCAAAAGGTTTGTTCATTAATCCTACGATATGGCCAATTGGTGCTCCAAGCACCTTTCGCACACCAATTTCCTTCACTCTCCTGATGATATTGAGGGAAACGAGGGTGAACAGTCCTATACCTGATAATATGACGGAAATGACTGAAAGGAATCCGAAGATTATTACAAGGTTGGCATTGACCTCTTTGGCCGCTTTAATTGCTCCAATGCTGTCCTGGTAAAATCCATTGAATGGTTTGTTTGGTATGGTCTCTCTCCATTTCTCCTCTAGAAAATTGAACGATCGCGTGATGGTTGTGCTATTGACTTTCGCAATGACAAAATTGAAGTCCTCTTCTCCGGATAGTAACATACCATAAGGATCGACATCACGCCAGAATCCGTTGTGGTAAAAGTTCTTTACTACTCCGATAACGGTTAAAGTGGTTGAGTCATCAATGGCAACACGCTGCCCGATTGGCTCCTTCCATCCAAAATCTTTCACCAGCCGCTCATTGACAATCAGTGAGTGTTTGATGTCTGACTGCTTCAATTCTTCAGAAAACGCTCTCCCTTCCAAGATTTCTAAATCCATAGCTTCCATATAACCTGGGCCGAAATCCAACATGAAGGACTCAATTTCTCTATCTGCGTTTTTTAACGTTTGGGAATAGTTCCAACTACCAATGTGGTTATCGGTACCGACCAAAGTTTCTATATCCGGATTGCTGGCAAGCGCACTTCGAAGTTTTAAGTAATCTGAATGATTATCAACACGTGTCCCAATGATTGTATCTCTATTAAAACCGAGGTCCAGCGTTTCCTGATAATTGGCATTCTGAATAAATGCTACACCAGCAAATAGGGCCATCACGGTAAATAAATATTGTGACGATAATAAAACCTTTGAAAACATACTGGTTCCTCCTAAGCGAAGTGTTCCCCT
>JAJCYL010000685.1 GCA_029262955.1 Cytophagales bacterium
TAATCCATACGAGATGAATATGAGGGAACCTGTACCTAATACAGTTCCGAGAAATAAAAAAGGATACCTGCCTCATAGATTGCAACAATATGAACTAGAAGCGGCAGCTGAGAATGTTAGCCCATTAGATTCTGGAAGTCAGGAAGTATTAGTTGGTGGCAAGATGTTGTTTGATAGGTTTTGTGAACATTGTCATGGGGCAAAGGGTGAAGGAGATGGGTTAGTTTCGGATAAATATCCCGGTGTGGCAAATCTCACTGGCGGGGCATATGAAGAGATTACGGAGGGACATATATTTCATGTGATTACCATGGGAAAAGGTTTGATGGGGGCACATGGGTCACAGTTGAGCCCTGACGAGAGGTGGAAAATCGCAAGATACATTAAAGAAGTAATTCAGAAATAGAACAAAAGATACAGAGCATGTCAGAGGAAAGATTTGAATTTACCGGCTCCGCAAAAAAAACAATCCTGATAACAGGATTAGTTGGTGTGGCGTTGCTCATCCTTGGCATTGTCATGATGAATCTTGGTGGAGGTCATGGTGATCATGGAGAAGCAGCCGGTGGTCATGAAGCTTTCCACTGGACCAAAAGACTTTATGCCAACCTTTGGATCAATAATGTCTACTTCACAGGTCTCGGAATAATTGGCCTGTTTTTCGTAGCTATACAATATGCAACCCAGGCAGGGTGGTCAGTTGGAGTGAAGCGGATTGCTTTGGCCATGGCTTATTGGATTCCCATTGCTGGTGTTATAATGATTATAACATGGTTCGTTACAAATCACGATCTTTTTCACTGGACACATCATGACCTCTATGACTCTACTAGTGAGGGCTATGATGAAATAATTAATAATAAAGGAGTGTTCTTCTATTGGCCACTAGCCAATGGCACATTCCCAATGTTCTACATATTAAGAATGGTAGTCTTTTTTGGGGTGTGGTATTGGATGTTCATCATCATTAAGAAGCACATGCTTGCCGAAGATATTGAAGGGGGAACGGAGCGCTTTCATAAAGCCAGGAAGTTTTCAGCCATATTCTTAGTGTTCTTTGCGGTTAGTTCATCAATGGCAGCTTGGGATTGGATTATGTCAATAGACACACATTGGTTCAGCACCATGTTTGGTTGGTATGTTTTTGCCAGCTGGTGGGTCAATGGTTTGGCATTTATTACGGTAGTGGCAGTAATTCTAAAAGAATCAGGGTATTTAAAGGTTGTCAATGCTAACCATCTCCATGATTTGGGCAAGTTCGTATGGGGTTTCTCAATTTTCTGGACTTATATATGGTTTTCACAATTCCTTTTAATTTACTACGCCAATATTCCGGAAGAGACTATATATTTTGTGGAAAGATGGAGGAGCGATGATTATGGAACTGTTTTCATGGTCAACCTCATATTAAACTTCTTCTTCCCTTTCTTGTTCTTTATGACTCGGGATGCAAAGCGACATATGACATTTTTGAAAGTTGGCTGTCCGGCAATTTTGTTTGGACACTGGATTGACTTTTACTTGATGGTCACTCCCGGTACTTTAAAGGAAAATGGAGGGTTTGGTTTGATGGAGATAGGATTACTGATGGTTTTTTTAGCAGCATTTCTGATGGTTGTATTGGGCGCATTGTCAAAGTTTCCATTAGTAGGAAAGAATCATCCTATGTTGGAAGAGAGTTTACATCATCATATTTAAGAATTAAGTTTGAATAAAATTTACTAACCTATTATGTCAGGAATTGTTCTCGGTCTCGGTCTACTCTTAGTGGTGGCAATTCTTATTGCCATTTTCAGGGTTTCCACATTGTTAGGAATTGCGAAAAAGGAGGGACAGCCAAGAGTTGGAAAGGCCAATGGAATCAATGCATTTCTTCTTATACTGTTTCTTATTGGCAGTATGGCATTGCTGTTTTGGTATTCTTATACCCACTTCGATTCTTACAATCTGCCTCTGGCATCAGAACACGGTGCGGTTACTGACAGGCTTTTTTGGATAACAATGGCGGTTACGGGAGTGGTGTTTTTGATCACCCAGATTTTGCTCTTAACCTTTCCATTTAAATATCAATATAAAGAGACCAATAAGGCACTGTATTTTCCTGATAATAATAAATTAGAACTTATTTGGACTCTTGTTCCTGCCGTGGTATTGAGTCTTTTAGTTTTTTCAGGCTGGAAAGCATGGGTAGACATTATGGACAAAGCTCCGGATGATTCAGAGCAAATTGAAGTAATGGGATACCAATTTGCCTGGGCTGTGAGGTATGGAGGTACTGACAAGGAATTAGGAGATTCAGATTTTCGATTAATTGACCTCGACAATAGAATGGGGATTGATTTCAGTGATAGAAATGCTCATGATGATTTTCTGGCAACTGAAATTCATGTTCCAAAAGGTAAGAATGTTCAATTCAAGATTCGGGCAACTGATGTAATCCATTCGGTTTATGCGCCACATTTCCGTCTCCAAATGAATGCTGTTCCTGGTATGCCTACCAGTTTCTGGTTTGTGCCTACTAAAACAACAGCTGAGATGAGAGATGAATTAGGTAATGAGAATTTCAACTACGAATTAGTATGTAATAAAATTTGTGGGCGGGGTCACTTTGCCATGAGATACCTGATTATAGTTGATGAACCTGAAGACTATGAAAAGTGGTATAAGGAGCAGCAATCATGGCTAAAGCTCAACCCCGATTATATGTCGAAGGTACCAGAAGAATTGAGGGAAGTGGCTGCCATTTCAGCTGGAATTGATGGTACCACCGATTAGAATTAGTTAAGACTAAAAGACAATTACCATATGTCAACTACTCAGATACATGTAGAGACCGATGTTCACCATGACGATCACGATCATCATGAGTTGAGCTTTATTCAGAAATATATCTTTTCAGAAGACCATAAGGTAATTGCCAAGCAATTCCTGATCACAGGGATTTTCTGGGCTATTTTGGGTGGAGGAATGTCCATCCTGTTTAGACTTCAGTTGGGATTCCCCGATATGGATTTGAGTATCCTCAAACCAATTTTAGGAGAATGGCTGACGCCAGCAGGAAAAATCGACTCTGAGTTTTATCTCGCATTGGTCACTATGCACGGTACCATCATGGTATTCTTTGTTTTAACAGCAGGTTTAAGTGGCACTTTTAGTAATTTTCTTATACCTCTTCAGATTGGGGCGAGGGATATGGCCTCCGGGTTTATGAATATGCTTTCATACTGGTTCTTTTTCTTATCCAGTGTGATCATGTTCATTTCCATCTTCATTGAAACAGGGCCCGCATCTGGTGGTTGGACTATATATCCACCCCTGAGCGCACTTCCTGAAGCGATGTCGGGATCAGGATTAGGTATGACCCTGTGGTTAGTGTCAATGGTGTTTTTTATTGCCTCAACCCTTATGGGCGGAATCAATTATATCTGTACAGTAATCAACCTTAGAACTGAAGGATTATCATTCTCAAGATTACCTCTTACTATTTGGGCGTTTTTCATTACTGCTATTATAGGACTATTATCATTCCCGGTTCTTTTCTCAGCGGCTCTGTTGTTAGTCTTTGATAGGTCATTTGGTACAAGCTTTTACTTATCTGATATATACATAGCTGGTGAAGCATTGCCCAATATCGGCGGTAGCCCAATATTATTTCAGCATTTGTTCTGGTTCCTGGGCCACCCTGAAGTGTATATTGTTATACTTCCTGCATTAGGTATCACTTCAGAGATAATTTCAACAAATTCAAGGAAACCGATTTTTGGCTATCGTGCAATGATTGGTTCAATCATAGGCATCGCGGTCTTGTCATTTATCGTTTGGGCACACCATATGTTTGTAACCGGTATGAATCCGTTCCTTGGATCCATATTTATGTTCCTGACGCTAATTATAGCGATACCGTCCGCAGTTAAGGTGTTTAACTACATTACCACGCTTTGGCGAGGCAATATTATATTGACTCCCGCTATGTTGTTTTCAATTGGCTTGGTGTCATTCTTTATTTCTGGTGGTCTCACAGGACTGTTTTTGGGTAACTCAGCAATCGATATCAATGTACATGATACCTACTTTGTAGTGGCTCACTTCCATATTGTAATGGGTAGTGCCTCGTTTTTCGGCATGTTGGCCGGAGTCTATCATTGGTTCCCTAAGATGTTTGGTAGAATGATGGATGAGAAGTTAGGTCATATACATTTTTGGATTTCATTCGTGGGTGTTTACATGGTATTCTTCCCATTGCATTATATCGGTCTAGCCGGTTTTCCAAGGAGGTACTATTCTTTCACAGCATTTGATGCTTTCCAAGGCTTTACTGACCTCAATACGTATGTAAGTATAGCGGCCATTATCACGTTTGGCGCTCAGTTTATATTTGTCTTCAATTTCTTTTACAGCATGTGGCGTGGTCAGAGGGCTCCGGAAAATCCCTGGAAATCTAATACACTTGAATGGACTACACCTATTGAGCCAGGACATGGAAACTGGCCAGGTGAGATACCAGCAGTTCACAGATGGCCATATGACTACAGCAAACCAGGGGCAAAGGAGGATTTTATTCCTCAGCACATTCCTTATTCGGATACACCCGAATCGAATATGCCACACGAGGAAGAGTGATTGCTATGAGGCAATCTAATGATGGCTGATCCCGGAGGGTTTTACAAGAAGTTTCTCCTATTTACTATTGGTGCAGTCTGCCTGCTTATACTGGTAGGTGGAATTGTCAGAAGTACAGGCTCAGGTATGGGTTGCCCGGATTGGCCTCGATGCTTTGGAAATTGGGTGCCTCCAACAGACATTTCCGATTTACCTGCTGACTATAAGGATGTTTATGCGCAAAAGCGACATCAGAAGAACTTAAGGCTTGCTAATTATTTAGAGTATCTCGGTTTTGATGAGTTGGTCAATAAGCTGAGGAAGGACCCAACAATATTGGTGGAAGAGTCATTTAATCCCACTAAAACTTGGATTGAATATTTAAACCGACTGCTTGGTGTGCTGGTAGGATTCCTGATCACATTGAATGTTTATTTCTCGTTTCAACACCGAAGTTCAGATACTAAGTTTCTAACTCTTTCGATATCAAACCTGCTATTAGTTGGGTTTCAAGGTTGGGTAGGCTCCATTGTTGTGTCTACTAACTTGTTAGGTGGCCTAATTACATTTCACATGATTTTGGCCCTTCTAATCCTGGCGGTTCTTATTTACAATTTCTGGTTAACTGAAAATACAAAGACGGTTGTGGCCGAAAACAGAGCGTATGTCAAGAAGGTATTTGTGCTCATGGTTATATCAATAACTCTCTTCACAATCCAGGTCGTTTTTGGCACACAGGTGCGGGAGGGAGTAGATTCGATTGCTTCTCAATTGGGAGATTTAAGAAGGAGTGATTGGATTGAGGGAATCGGTCTGTCATTCTACATACACCGGAGCTATTCTATAGTCATCCTAATCAGTCATTTGTATGTCTGTTTTTTGGCCTCTGGAATATTGCGAGAATCTCGTCTTGTTCGAATGATATACCTCCTGGTATTTGTGCTGTTACTGGAAGTTCTTTCGGGGGTAATTATGGCTTATTTTTCTATTCCCCCTGCACTTCAACCAATTCATCTCATATTAGCAACCTTGATATTTAGCATAGATTTTTATTTGTTACTGGAAATAAAGAGAATTTTGAATTCAGAGGCTGTTACGCCACAACTTATTCAAGATGTCGAATGAGGATTTGAAGCAGATTCATTAATTTCGCAGAGCCCAATGATTACAGCTACCGACCAAACTTTAGAAGTTGCACAAAGCTTTGCTGTAAAGGCCAAGTCTTACTTTGAGCTACTGAAATTTCGCTTATCTGCAACGGTAACATTCTCATCCGGCATTGCTTATGCACTTGGAGCCGGTGCTTCATTGAATTGGAATAATTTCCTATGGTTTTGTCTGGGTGGTTTCCTGGTATCCGGGGCCTCCGTTACACTTAATCAGATCTTTGAGAGACAATACGACGCTGTCATGGATCGGACCAAGGGCAGACCAATTCCTACTAATAGAATTAGTGCAAATGAGGCATTGACCTTCAGCTTAATCGTTGGCCTCATGGGATTGGCGATTATTTCACTTTTCGCAAACCCATTCACCGCTATTTTATCTCTGCTGTCATTAATACTATACAGTTTCGTATATACTCCTTTGAAAAGGGTTGGGCCAATTGCCGTTTTTGTGGGTGCTATTCCCGGAGCATTTCCTCCACTGTTGGGCTGGGTTGCAGCTACAGGAGTGATATCGCTTGAGGCCTTAATTCTATTTGGTATACAATTTGTATGGCAATTCCCACATTTTTGGGCCATTGCATGGGTGGCAGATGAAGATTACAAAAGAGCAGGGTTTAAATTGTTACCGTCTGGAGGAGGAAGAGACCTGTCAACAGCCATTCAAATAATGGTTTATACACTCTTCTTGTTGCCCATGGGATTGCTTCCATCGTTTTTTGGAATTACAGGAAGTACCTCAGCTTTTATCTCTGTTTTATGTGGAGTATTATTTCTTAGCCAGACTTTTTTATTGATGAAGGATTGTTCTAAGAAGTCAGCGTTAAAAATCATGTATAGCTCATTTTTATATTTACCTATTGTACAAATAGCCTACCTGTTGGATAGATTGTGATGGAAGCAAAAGCCCAAATACCAAGAAGTGAGAGCCAAATGCTCCGAGTAAACCCGAAGAAATTTATTCTATGGCTGTTTCTTGTGTCTATTGTGATGATTTTTATCTCTATGACAAGTGCATATATTGTCAAGCGCTCAGATGGAGATTGGTTAATATTTGATTTACCTGAGGCACTGTTATATTCCACATTTATCATCATAGCCAGTAGTATTACCATGCATTGGGGCTATTTATCAGCCAGGGCAGATAGCATTTCTAAGTTAAAAGTGGCTCTTAGTTTAACATTTGTTTTGTCCCTGGCATTTTTGGCTACTCAATTCTATGGTTGGTCCCAGTTGGTTGATAACGACGTGTATTTTGTGGGAAATGCAGCTGGATCTTTCATTTATGTCTTAACAGGGTTACATGCCTTTCACCTGATCACCGGTATTATATTTCTGGTAATCGTGTTGATTTCTGCATCAAAATATAAGGTCCATTCGCGTAAGATGTTGCAAATAGAGATGTGTACAACATATTGGCACTTTTTAGGTGGGCTTTGGGTCTATTTATTCTTATTTTTATCGCTATACAACTAAACCAATAAACAGAGCAATATGTCAGTATCTACTGCCGCTGTGGAACAAGAAGAAAAGAACATTTGGATGGGTGGAACTTCACCCATGAAAGTCAGCTATGGCAAACTGATGATGTGGTTTTTCCTGTTATCAGATGCAATAACATTTTCTGCACTTCTTGTTGCTTATGGTACAATCAGGTTCTCAAACAGAGCCTTTGAAGGAGATCGTGATCTGTTTACGTTTTCTCAGGAATATTGGCCAATACCGGAAAAGGTTTATGAAGCTGTTCCATTTTTACACGGAGTCGAACTACCGTTAGTCTTTGTTGGTATTATGACCTTTATTTTGATTATGAGCAGTGTTACCATGGTTTTGGCGGTTGAGGCCGGACAACGGATGGACAAACCTGCGGTGATTAAATGGATGCTTTGGACACTTTTAGGAGGAATCGCATTCCTCAGTTGCCAGGCATGGGAGTGGGGACACTTTATTGTTGGAACAGATACAGGAAGTACACTTGCAGACGGGACAGTGATTTATGGGGCTAACTTATCTATTAACCAATATGGACCTCCTGCATTTGCTGACTTTTTCTTTTTCATCACCGGTTTTCATGGCTTCCACGTCTTCAGTGGGGTAATGCTAAATTTCCTCATTTTCTATTGGGCGGTAGTGGGCAAGCTGGAGAAAGTTGGCCATTATGAAATGGTTGAAAAGGTTGGTTTGTATTGGCACTTTGTTGACCTGGTATGGGTCTTTGTATTTACATTCTTTTACTTAGTATAATATCAGATAAGAGATAATATGGAAGAGCAGACTTCGAATATTCAGGTAATTCCACCAAACAAAGAAAAGATTAGAAAGCTATGGAAAATAGCTGCTATTCTGGGTTTGGTTACAGCAATTGAATTCGTAATAGCATTCACTGTTGGACCTGGTGCCTTTAAAGTGTCAATCTTTGTAGGTCTTACAATTGTAAAGGCATTTTATATCGTAGCTGAATTCATGCACCTGGGCCATGAAGAAAAGGCTCTAATTTGGACAATACTACTACCTCTCATTTTTGTAGTGTGGCTGATTATTGCCTTATTGGCTCAAGGGGATTCGATATATATGTCCAAATTTTAAGCGAATAACAAAAAATATATTAGAGAATCATGGCTCATTTGGGTCATGATTTTTTTTTATGAAGACTGTAATTAAGTATATCGTACTAACCATAACGCTGGTTTTTCCAGTTGTTATCTACCTTTTTTTAAAGAATTTTGGAGAAAATAAGTATGCCATCCCAGTATACTACCAGGAAGATACTGATTGGGAAGTTTCCGGATGTTTTGATTTTAGCACCCCTCATCAGATCAATTTGGCAGACTACCAAAGCTTTGATGTTGAACTGTCTGATGGGCTGGCTATTATTAATCCGGTGTTTGACGAATGCTTCCAGTGCCCTCCAAATTTGAACGAGGTAAAACGAATAATTCAGCGCCATCCGGATATTAATGTGGTGAACTTGTACGTGGAGCAATTGACATCATATCAAAGTTCAATTACTGATCAAGGGGTGAATTGGATAGTTGAAGATGTAGCACTACCCGATATGATCAGTATTTTAAGGTGTCAACTTCTTTTTGAAATGCCCTTAGAAACTAGTGTTGTTGAAATGAATAGATCAAATCAATTGGTGTTAATAGATGGT
>JAJCYL010000686.1 GCA_029262955.1 Cytophagales bacterium
GTTAAGAATAGTATTTACTCTTTTAGGATTCTCTTTGATCTGTTTCCAGGGTTCTGTTTCTGCCAAATACTTATTACCTAGTCGGGCAAGGTCCATGTAATGCCCCAAAGCTTCACGGAACTTAAAATCCTCTAATGCATCAGCAATCAAATGAGGGTAACTGGCTATACTGTCGATTGTTTCCTGATCAATGTCAAAGAGTTGTGAAGTTGCAGGGACTTTTCCTTCACAAAATTTATGAGTTAAGACAATTGCTCTGTTCACAAAATTTCCCAAAATGGCCACCAATTCGTTATTCACCCTTGCCTGATAATCTTTCCAGGTGAATTCACTGTCTTTGTTTTCTGGTAGTATTGACCCAAGGACGTAACGTAACTCATCCTGTTTGCCGGGAAACTCATCCAGGTACTCATGTAACCAGACGGCCCAATTTCTACTGGTTGAGAGTTTATCTCCTTCCAGGTTTAAGAATTCATTGGCGGGAACATTGTCAGGTAATATATAATCTTTTCTTGCATGAAGAATGGATGGAAATATTATGCAATGAAAAACGATATTGTCTTTGCCTATAAAGTGAATTAACCGTGAATCATCTTTGGGGTCGGCTTGTTTCTTCCAATATAACTCCCAATCTTTTCCGTTGTCTTTGGCCCATTGTTTGGTAGCTGATATATACCCTATCGGAGCATCCAGCCAAACATAGAGTTTTTTGCCCTCAGCTTCCTTTAAGGGGACATCTATTCCCCAATCAAGGTCACGAGTCATCGATCTGGGTTGAAGTCCTGCTTTAATCCAGGAACTACATTGTCCGTAAACATTGGCTTTCCATTCGCCTTTCTTACCCTCAATTAGCCATTTTTCAAGCCATTTTTGGTATTTATCCAGGGGTAAGTACCAATGTTTGGTCGTTCTCAGTACCGGCTTGTTACCACTTAATGCGGATCTTGGGTTTTTAAGATCAGTCGGGCTGAGAGAAGTGCCGCACCTTTCGCATTGATCACCATAAGCGTTTTCAAAACTACAGTTGGGGCACGTGCCGATTATGTATCGATCGGCAAGAAATTGATCGTATTCTTCATCATAGAATTGTTCACTCTCATTCTCGACAAACTCCCCCAATTCATAGAGTTTAGTAAAGAATTCCTGCGATGTTTCATGGTGTAAAGCTTCAGATGTTCTATGATAGAAGTCGAAAGAAATTCCAAAACGTTCAAATGAATTACTGATGCTTTTGTGGTACTTATCAATAATATCCTTTGGCGTTATCCCCTCTTTTTTTGCACGCAATGTAATCGCCACACCATGTTCATCACTTCCACAGATATATGCCACGTCTCTACCCCGGGATCTTAAATATCTTACATATATATCTGATGGAATATAGGCTCCTGCCATATGGCCAATGTGTAGTGGTCCATTGGCATATGGTAAAGCGGCAGTTACAGTATATCTCTTAAATTTTCTTTTACTCATCTATTTTATGAACAAGTCGGCAAAGATATAAACTGTGAGAGCAGAAGCAGAATTTTTGTGGTATTCCTTAAATCCCCAGGACTTCTTTTATCACCTTTAAAGTCAATTGAATAAACCTCCAACGGTTCACTCAGTTGAATGCAGTTATAATTTGTCTAAGGCACTCATTATCAAGGAAAACCCTTGGAGGATGGCGGATTTCAGGGTATTATAGAATGATTACTAACCATGGCAATATCATTTATCTCTAATATCCAACCTTCACTTGATTTTACTCATTCTTGAGGTAGTTTTGTTGTCAGATTTTGGCGTTAATGAAAATTATTGACCGGTATATTTTAAAGAAATTTCTGAGCACATTCTTCTTTTGTGTCATACTATTGGTATTAGTCATTGTCATTATTGACTATACCGAAAAAGTCGACAAATTCAACAAGGCTGGTGTAAGTCAAAAGGAAATTTTGGAATATTATGCAAGTTTCATTCCATTTATTGCTGGTATCCTGACACCAATAACCACCTTTATTGCGGTTGTTTTCATTACTGCGAAAATGGCTGCGCAAACGGAAATAATTGCAATTCTGGCCAGTGGTATGAGCTTCACCAGAATGATGTGGCCTTATTTTGTTGGCGCACTGATGATAGGAATGCTGAGTTTCTATCTCAACGGTTGGGTTATTCCTAATGCCAATAAGTTCCGCGTAAATTTCGAAGTTACCCATCTAAAAAAGGCATTTTATTTCAACGAAACGGATATACACTTCAAAGTAGGAGATGATCTCTATGCTTATCTGTTTCGATATAACAACCGAATTGATCGGGGATATAAATTTACTTTGGAGAAATTTCAAGGAAATAAACTTTACCAAAAGCTGACCGCCAATACAATTGCCTGGGACACTGCGACTTATAAATGGCAATTGGAAAATTGGCAGCTTAGAACCTTCAACGGTTTCGAGGAATTAGTTGAGGATGGCACAAAGATGGATACGACCTTGACTATCAGACCATCTGATTTCGACAATAATTCAGGATTGGAGTCTGCTCTAACCATTGACGAACTTAATGCTCATATTGGATTACTCCAGTCCCGTGGAGCAGACGATGTAGAAATCTATCTGATAGAGAAATACATACGTTATATGATTCCATTCACTACCGTTATCCTGACCTTCATCGGTCTTATTGTTTCAGCCAGAAAATCAAGGGGAGGCACCGGTTTTCAAATTGCTCTCGGATTTCTTATCGCTTTTCTTTTTATCATATTCTTTATTTTCAGCAAGGCACTTGCCGAGAAAAGCTCAGTAGATCCTTTATATGCGATATGGTTTCCTAACATTTTTTTTAGTCTGGTTGGAATCGTATTGTTCAAAGCCCTTCCAAGATGAGTCAACAGGTCAAAGATCTGTTGGAATTACATTTTCTGGTCTTATTATGGGGATTTACAGCCGTTTTGGGACTCTTAATTGAAATTCCTTCGGTTGAAATCGTTTTCTATCGATCTCTTATTTCTTTCGTCGTCATTGGCATTGGGTTGTGGATTGCCGGAATGGAATTTAGGATTGATCAACGTGAGTTTTTGAAACTTTTTGTAGTAGGTTTTTTATTTGCTGCCCACTGGATACTATTCTTTTGGGCTGCTAAAGTTTCTAACGCCTCACTTTGTTTGGCTGGTATGGCCACCACAGCTTTGTGGTCAAGTATCCTCGAACCTCTATTTGGGAAAAAGAGTATTAGTAAGTTGGAAATTTCATTGTCTTTAATTGCCATAGTTGGTCTATCCATTGTACTCAATGTTGAGTTTGATAGGGCTTTGGGATTGATACTTGCAATTGGGGCTGCATTTCTGGCAGCATGTTTCACCATTGCCAACAAGAGCCTGGTGACCAGACATGAGCCATTTAAAATTATGTTTTATGAGATGTTTGCGGCCTTCCTGGTAACAGCAGCCTTCCTCCCTTTTTACAAAAACTATTTAACAGATGGCAGTCTAAGACTGAACCCATCCTCCTATGACTGGATTTACCTGTTGGTTCTTGGAGTGATTTGTACAGGTTATGCCTATTCCATGTCCGTAAAGTTACTGAGGCGGATATCCGCCTTCACCGTAAACTTCACCATCAATTTGGAGCCAGTTTATGGAATTGCACTTGCTTTTCTGGTCCTTGGCGATAGTGAGAGAATGGATGCAGGATTTTATATCGGGACATCACTTGTATTGATCTCAGTTATTATTTATCCAGTCCTTAGAAGGAAGTCCAAAAAAATCAATTCGAATCGGTAACTTTTCACAGATATTGCTTCAATATGGACATCCATAAAAACCAATCACTTAAGCCATATAATACTTTCGGTCTCGATGTTTGTGCTGCCTATTTTGTAATAATTCAATCCATTGATGATTTTAAAGAGTTAGCAAAATCTGAGGTGTTTACTAAAAACAAGGTTTTGTTCCTGGGTGGTGGAAGTAACCTTTTGTTTACAGGTGATTTTGACGGATTGGTAGTCAAAAATGAACTCAAGGGGATTGACATTATTGAGGAGAATGAAGAATATGTGATAATTAGATCAGGAGCTGGAGAGCAATGGCATGATTTGGTTTTATTCTCCCTTGAAAGAGGCCTGTTTGGTTTGGAGAATTTATCACTCATTCCCGGAACGGTTGGTGCAGCACCGATGCAGAACATTGGTGCCTACGGGACCGAGATAAGAGATGTATTTGTGGAACTGGAATGTTTTGACGCCAAAACTGGTGAAAAGAGGACATTTAATAAATCGGATTGTCAATTTGGCTACAGGGATAGCATCTTTAAAAATAGCCTGAAAGGTAGCGTATTCATTAATTCCGTCACTTTGAAATTACAGAAGAAAGGTCCGGTCAATACTTCTTATGGGGCTATCAGAGAGACTTTGAGCTCTTGGAAGATAACAGATCCAACACCTGTAGATGTCAGTCGGGCGGTTATTGCGATACGACAATCGAAGTTACCAGATCCGGCTGAAATTGGTAACGGTGGAAGTTTTTTTAAGAATCCGGTTATTACTTCCTCATTGTTCAAAGCTCTTAAGGAAAAATGGTCCGAATTACCAGGCTACAATGACGGTGATCATATTAAAATTCCTGCTGCCTGGTTAATTGAAGACTGTGGTTGGAAAGGAAAAAGAATCGGGGACATCGGTGTACATGAAAAACAGGCACTGGTATTGGTTAACTATGGTGATGGTGATGGGGCAGCTTTAGCGGTGCTTGCACAGCAAATTAGGGATTCAGTGAGGGTCAAATTCAATATCGATCTCACGCCAGAAGTGAATATTATTTAAGCATTCTTACACGTTTGTCGGAATAATAGGCACCACTTACCGCAAATTGTGGATTATTCTCAACGACTAAGTCAAGGCAGTCGTATCCATCCCTTTGAATCCAAAATTTCATTTAAACTCATTTTACCATGAAAAAACTTTTAATTGCAGCGATTGCCGTAGTGCTGACGATTCCTTCATTACAGGCGCAACAATTGATGGATGCACCCAGAGGGAGTCAGTATTCCAAAGTTGTTCAGCGTATCGGATTGACTGATGTCACCATTGAATATTCGAGTCCCAGGGTCAATGACAGAGAAATATTTGGAGCGCTAGTGCCGTATGGAGAAACACCATTTCCCTGGCGAGCAGGAGCCAACGAAAATACAATTGTATCGTTTTCGGATGATGTAAAAGTAGAGGGAAAGGATATAAGTGCAGGTAGCTATGGTTTGCATTTCGTTCCTTCGGAAGGTAATTGGACGGTTATTTTTTCAAAGGACTACCAGGCTTGGGGCAGTTTTAACTATAATAAAGAAAATGATGCTTTGAGAGTATCCGTAAGCACTCAACCTGTTTCTGAAAAGAGAGAGTGGCTGACATACGAGTTTGCCGACAAAGGGAGTGACTATGCAGTGGCTTCGCTTGTTTGGGAGAACTTGAGAGTTCCATTTCGCATTGAAGCAGATGTTCATGGCCAGACCCTGGCAAACTTTAAGGCGGAACTAATGAGTCTGCCGGGATTTAGCTGGCAGGGGCCTTTGCAGGCCGCCAATTACTGTGCAACCAATGATATAGAGCTTGAACAAGGATTAAAATGGGCGGATCAGGCTATTAACGCTCAGAAGAATTTTCAAACCATGAGCGCAAAAGCTGGCTTATTAAGAAAGACTGATAAGCAGGGAGAAGCTGATGCATTGATGGCTGAAGCTGTAGACTTGTCGGTTAATACTGCAGGAGATTTATACGGCTATGGACGGCAATTAATTGGTCAGGGTAAAAAGAAGGAAGCCATGGAGGTATTTAAGAAGAATGTCAAAAGGAATGGCGATCATTGGTTAGCTCCTCACGGGATGGCCAGGGCCTATTCGGCAATGGGAGATTTCAAAAAGGCATTACCACTGGAACGTGAAGCATTGGAAAAAGCTCCTGCTGGCAGCAAAGGATTTTTAGAGGGATTTATTACCCAATTGGAAAAGGGAGAAGATTTTAACTAATTCGTCAAAATTCAAATTAAAAAAAGAGAAGCAGCAATGTTTCTCTTTTTTTATTGAATCAAATTTATTCGTCTCTTAACGTATTTACCGGATTTGTCTGGGCGGCCCGCAACGATTGATAACTCATTGTGATCCAGGCTACAAGAAATGATCCTAAGCCTGCAACTATGAAAGTTGAAAATTGTAAAGAGGTTCTATATGCAAAGTCTTCCAGCCATTTATTCATCGCCAGGTAGGATAATGGAGCCGCAATTAGGAAGGAAATAGTCATCAACTTAAAGAACTCTTTCGAGAGCAAAGACATTATGCCAACCACTGACGCACCTAAAACTTTCCTGATGCCGATTTCCTTGGATCGTTGCTCCGCTGTAAAAGAAGATAATGCGAATAATCCAAGACAGGCGATAAAGATGGCAATGGACGCAAAGGTGCCTAGTATTTGTCCTATTTGAACATCTCCAGCATACACTTCATTCAATTCGTCATCTAAGAAAGAATACTCAAAAGGGTAGCCTGGAGCGAATTCGTTCCATTTCGATTCGAGTAGTTCCAGTGCTAATGGATAATTATTTGAACTAGTCTTGAACATAATAAAACGTGGGGAGTCACCTAATCTAAGAATAAGAGGTGCAATATTTTGCCTCAAGCTGTTATAATTGAAGTCTTTAATTACTCCAATGACATTGAAAGAAGTTACATCATAAGACTGGCCATCTGCTGATCTATTGGTATAAAATCCAATCTTCTCAGACAGAGGCGATTCAAACGCCATACGACTTACTGCTGATTCATTAATGATAACAGTTGTTGAGTCAGTAAGGAAGTCTCTCGAAAAGTCTCGACCTTCATAGAGGTCTATCCCCATAGTTTTAATGAAGTCATGGTCAACTGTCCAGATTTGCATGCTTGTTGTGCCATCATTTGGGTCGTTTCCCTTAAATACCGCTGATTGATTTCTTGATGATGGTGTGGGTAGAAAACTGGTAATTGTGCCTGATTCGAATTGAGAATTGGTAAGGATTTCTTCCTTGAAAGAATTAATGGACTTACCAAGTGAAGAGGTATTGTGAAGAATAATTTTATGATCTTTTTCGAACCCCAAGTCTGAATTTTGGACAAATTTCAACTGATTGAATATGACCATTGTACCTACTATAAGGAATATTGATATCGCAAATTGAAATACGACAAGAATATTACGTAACCGGCCATTTTTGGAGCCTGATGAAATTTTGCCTTTTAATACAGTTGCGGGTTTAAATGCTGAAAGATAAAAGGCAGGATAACTACCCGAGACAAAGCCAATTAAGATGGCAACAACAAGTATTAAACCAATTACCGATGGTGATTCAAAAATACTTCCGTCAAAATTTTTACCAGAGAGGTCATTAAAAAAAGGCAGAGACCAATAACTTACTAAAATTGCCAAAGTAGCTGCGATCAAGGCCATG
>JAJCYL010000687.1 GCA_029262955.1 Cytophagales bacterium
TAACTCCAATGATCGCTTCGACAAAAAAATTTGAAATTGAACAAAGAGAAAGCCAGAGAGGTAGATCTAAGCTGATCTATGTGAGAGTTAATAAACGAAAGAAATTATCTAAAAGAAAGTAGGCTTGGCAGGCATTTCAGATTTAACTCAACTCATTCAAAACATAGATCCCAAGCTGCAGAAGGGAGAATTCGTATTTGTAAGTATTCAAAATCCAGCTAGTATCCCCTCATCTGATATCATTGGTTCTTTCCGCGAAAAAGAAGGAACAACCCTCATTCTGGAACGTCAAAAGGCGGATGAACACCAATTGACATACGACTTTATTGCCTCATGGATCACGCTGAACATTCACTCCGACCTAAAAGCTGTTGGACTGACAGCCGCATTTTCAGAGGTATTGGCTAAGAAAAATATCAGTTGCAATGTGGTTGCCGGGTTTTATCACGATCATATATTTGTTGACCATAGAGACAAAAACGAGGCCTTAAATGCGCTGCTAAATCTTAAAAACTCCAAGGTTTAAATGGATCAATTAAAATTCAGGGTTGCTACATTAGCTCATTTAATTCTCCAAAGGGAGTTCGGGTGCTTCAACAAGCTATTCAATATCTTTAATCTCTAATGACACAATCACTAAACAGCCAGCGCCTCTATTCCCTGGATGCACTCCGAGGGTTTGACATGTTTTGGATCATGGGGGCTGAGGAGATCTTCCACAGAATGGCAGAAGTTACTGAATCTCCGTTCTGGCATGCACTCTCTATTCAATTTATTCATCCTGACTGGAACGGTTTCACCTTTTATGACCTGATATTTCCATTGTTTCTCTTTTTGGCCGGTGTCTCCACACCCTATTCAATTGGGAGGCAATTGGAAAAAGGAGCTACCCGCCAGCAGCTATTGATAAAGGTGATCAAGAGGGGTCTTATTCTGGTCGCGTTAGGTGTCGTTTATAACAATGGATTGGATATCAAACCCATAGAAGAAATCCGGTTTGGTAGTGTATTGGGACGTATCGGACTGGCTTACATGTTTGCCAACATCATTTACCTCTATTCCAAAGAGAAGGGACAAATGATCTGGTTTGTAGGGCTATTGGTCGGGTATTGGGTTATGCTCCTATTGGGCTCTGCACCAGGTTATCCGGCAGGAGACCTTTCTATGGAAGGCAATTTTGCCTCCTACCTCGATACCCTGATTCTACCAGGGCGGCTTTATCTCGAAATTCACGACCCTGAAGGGCTGGTTTCTACCATTCCTGCCATATCAACTGGATTATTGGGCATCTATACGGGGAGTTTGTTGAAAAATACCTCTGTCGATCAAATGAAGGCGACCGCTCTTAGAATGGTAGTCATCGGGGTAGTCTTGCTTGTAATTGCACAGCTTTGGAACCTTGTCTTTCCCATCAATAAGAACCTGTGGTCGAGCTCTTATACCTTGCAATGCGGTGGATTCAGTATGCTCTTAATGGCGCTTTTCTATTTTATCATAGATATCAAGGGACATCAAAAGTGGGCATTCTTTTTCAAGGTGATTGGCATGAACTCTATCCTCATCTACATGTCAGGGACGTTTATTAGCTGGTCTTATTCTACCAACGCTACTTTTGGATGGATCGGTCAATTAGTGGGCGAACCCTACAACAGTGTGGTGATGGTCTTCTGCCTGTTGGCAGTCCAGTGGGGGTTCTTGTATGTGCTTTATCGGCAAAAGCTTTTCTTAAGGGTATAGTCATATTACCAGGCAGTCATGGCATCCTGAAACATTTTTTCCAAATCCTCAGCAGTGGCAGGACGAGGGGATAACTTGGTCACCCGATGCTGTGGCAATGTACCTTCCACCAATACAGGGATATCATCATTGGTGTAACCAATAGCGCTTAGGCCATTGGGCATATCCAGTTCCTTCATTAGATCTACAATACAATTGGCCAGCACTTCTCCGGCGTCATTTTTAGCATCTTTTACCCGAGAGACATCGGCTCCCATCAATTGGGCAACAGTCAAATGGCGTTCGGGACAGGCTGATCCTGTGAATCTAAAAACCGCAGGGGCATTCAAAATGACCGACATTCCGTGGGGAACTATGGGATGGTCAACATTTAACCCATCAGGCTTGAAGGATTTAACCATTCCTGAAACAGGATAAGACATCCCGTGACAGAGGTGAACTCCTGCATTGCCAAAGCCCATGCCAGCCATACTGGCAGCAAGAGCCATATTGTATCTCGCATCATCATCATCAGGATGCTTAACTGCACGAGCGATGTATTTTGAAGTCAATTCGATCGCTTTGAGTGCCCACATGTCGCTGATCGGATTGCTCCCCTGGTAGGCAGGTCTGTTGATTGGACGATCAGGTCTTGGTCTTTCCAGGTAAGAAATGGCGGTGTAAGATTCTAAAGCGTGACAAAGTACATCCAAGCCCGACGAGGCAGCAATTACCGCTGGCATTCCTTTGGTATTGTTGGCATCAACCAGTCCAAGGGTAGGTTTAAGAAAACGATGTGCGATTCCAGACTTGGCATGTCTCTCAGTCAAATCCATTATGGCAACTCCTGTGGTTTCACTACCTGTACCAGCAGTGGTGGGAATAGCTATCAATGGTTTGACGGGACCAGGAACTGCCTTTCCCAAACCAATAGGTGCGTTGATATAGGCATAAAAATCATCGGGATAGGTAGCGAACAAATTGGCCACTTTAGCGGTATCAATTACCGAACCACCACCAACTGCCACATAGCCTTCAAAGTCTCCCGCCTGGGCATAATCAATGGCTTTCTTCATAGAAACGTCAGTTGGTTCTACCCTTACCTCATCAAACACTTCAAAAACAACACCAGCGGTCTCGAGAGATTCCAACACCGTCTGCACCGGGTTTCGATTCCTTAGGTTTTGGTCGGTAACCACCAACACACGTTTCAATCCCTGGTCAACCAGGTCCATGCCTACCTCCCTGGTTACGCCAGCCCCGAATCGGAGATTAGAGCTGGCCATTTGTACTGCATATTCTTTCTCCATGAATCCTGTAATTGGGGTTAATGAACGATTTGATCAAGTTAAGCAATTATCATAAAATAGTGGTTTAACCTCATTATCATAATTCATACTTTTAAGCTCATCTCAGATAACCCCGCTTATGACGATCAACCGCATTATACCCCTCTTGATTTTAGCTTTCTTCCTGTTTTCTTGTTCTCCTTCTCAAAACACTTCCCTTGCAGTATCTGACAAGGCTATGATTATTCACAATGTGCAGCTCATTGATGTCAATACGGGTAGTATCGAGCAAAAAAAGGCCATTCTCATTGATAGCTCAATGATTAAAGCAATTGAACCCTTCGACCTGCTGTCTGAGCTGGTCAGACCGGAGAACCATATTGACGCTAAGAATAAATATGTCATTCCGGGCCTATGGGATATGCATGTGCATCTAGAGGGTGCTGATTTAATTCCGGATAATGAGGCGTTAATACCCGTCTTTGTGGCCTATGGCATTACCACCGTTCGAGACGCAGCCAGTGATTTGGGTGAGCAGGTTCTAACCTGGCGTGATGAGATAAACACGGGGAAACGCTTCGGCCCCCAAATCTTTACTGCCGGACTTAAACTGGAAGGCATCAATTCTATCTGGAAGGGAGACCTCGAAATTGCCAATGAGCAGGAACTCCTTCAAATGCTGGACAAACTCGATGCCTACCAAGTGGATTTTGTGAAAATTACAGAAAACACATTGCCTGGTAAGTTGTTCTTAACCAGCACCATAGAGGCGAAGAAAAGAGGCTATCTTGTCTCCGGACACGTTCCCTATGATCTTACAATTAAGCAGCTGGCGGAGGCTGGTTTTTCAAGCATTGAACATGCCAGTCATCTGCTACGCCTGGGAAGCGATGAAGCAACAATTGTTGAAAAAGTCAAGAGTGGTAAACTTACTAAGCAGCAAGCGGGAGAAAGCTATCTCGCCAACTTTGATCAAGACCGTGCCATTAAAGCATATACAGAATTGGCTAAAACAGGCGTATACCTGACTCCCACCCTGATTGGCGGTAAACAATTGGCCTACCTTGATGAGAATGATCATCAGAATGATGAATTCCTTCAGTACCTCACCAAACGTTTTACCGACAATTATCAATGGAGAATTAGCAGGATGGCCAATGATACTCCAGAACAAAAACGTCAAAGGAAAGAGCGCTATCAATTGATTAGTCAACAATTACCGCATGCTTTGAAAGCAGGCATAACACTTTTAGCAGGAAGTGACGCTGCGGCGCTTAACACTTACGTTTACCCGGCACAGTCCTTACACGAGGAATTGGTGCTCTTTCAGCAGGCTGGTTTAACACCATTGCAAATATTACAAAGTGCTACGATAAACGGAGCCCGATTCATGGGTAGGTTGGCATCTCTGTCAACCATTGATATCGGAAAAGAGGCCGACCTGGTAATCTTAAATAAGAATCCTTTGGCAGACATTTCGGCCACCGGGGATATTTTCGCGGTGGTTAACAATGGGCAGTATCTCAACCGTTCAAGGCTTGATTCTATTTTACAGAAGGCCAGGGAACGACGAATTGAGCTTGATAAGAGTCGGGAATAATTATCCCAGTGAAGTGATCCGCTTCGCAACGGGTGGCAAAAATTCCCTCGTGAAAATCTCCGCCAATTTCGGCGTCCTTTTTAGCTTTTTGGACTCACTCAGCAGCTTAATTGCCCTGGTTAATCGCTCAGAGGATACGTCACCGATACCTAAAACTGCCCCTTCAGGATTGGCCATCTCATGACCAAAGGTAACTTTCAAGCGTGTTAGCTCAGCTTCTTTATTCATAGTATCGTCTAAAAGTGCTGCAGCACGAACTCCTGCCTCCGGATCATTGACGGCATCAATCACTCCTCTATTTACAGCTCTCACCAGTCCCTCTACTACCATTGGCTCATCCCTCAACAATTGAGGTGAAACCATCAAGGCACTTCCACAGAAATCAGGAAGTGTATCCTTGAAATTGATAAATCTGATTTGATTCAGATCCAGGCTTGATCGTTTGAAAGCAGTGGTGATGGTGCTGACATAACCAAAAAGGCCATCCTGCTTGCCATCAAGAAGTTCCTGTATGTTTTCTTCCCAGCTTTTAGGTGAAGTATTAATGTTTATAGTATCAAAATCTATTTCGTTCTCTCTGCAAAATGCAGGAAAAATCTGTAGGGCAACATCACTTCCATGTCCAAGCAGTCGTTTACCTTCAAGGTCTTTCATTGTTTGGATTGGACCATCCCTGGCCACGGCAATGGTAGAAGGAGTGGCATTAAACATGATGTAAACCGCAACTGGGGCTTCTCCAGGCTCGCTATTTGAAGCGACTTCAATCAAGGAATTGATATCTCCATAGCCAATATCAAATCCTTCCGGTAAGATACGCGGCGCACAAGTGTAAGCTCCCTTCCCTGGAGTAAAATCTAATGCAATTCCCTCCTCTTTCAGATAGCCATTGGCTGTAGCTAAATGAAACCAGGCCTGGGCACTGGAATAACCCGAGTTGAGCAGCATTTTAAGCTTTCTCTGCTCCTTGCTTTGATAAGCACAGGCGGGAAGGAAGGGTACGGCACTGACTGCGCTCAAGTTTAACAGGAATTGTCTTCGGGATCTGCTCATATTCTTAAGGTTAATATTAGCCTGGATTCAAAATGTTTGGTCACAAGATAATTATTCGAAAAGAATAGCTCTGAGAAACAGTCGAAAGTGTTTCTTTCCTGACCTATGCATTAAGTGTCTGCTCCAACACAACGGTCTTTTCAAACGTAATTAATTCTGCTAAGAGCCACAAAAGATCAGGAGTACCCAATGCTTTATGCATATTGTTTTGATTTTTAGCTTATTTAAGAGCGGCACTTAAATCCGGTTTCAATCGTTTCACCAGCTTTCTCCTGCCGGGCGCCTACGCTGCAAGCTTCAGCGACAGCGTGAGAGGCCTTCATTTTTGAAAGACCAAAAACGAAGCAAAAACTCTTTCAGAAATCAATAATCCACGGCCATCGCTCCGCCCGCCAACGCTTTGGCCAACCGGCTGGCAACACGGCCGCCCGATAGCTATCGGGGCTCATCAGCATGATTTTCCGGCTTGCCCGCGTGGGCGAAAATACGAGATAAGAAAATGATGATTTCGTCTTATTTGCAGAATAGTTCTTGGGTTTTTTGTCCCATTTGAAAGTCACGTCCTGAAAGTGCAAGTGGTTGCCAAAGTGGTTGAGGCAACCGGAAAAGAGGATTTCAAAAACCGTGACCTGCTGAATAACAGGAAATGGTCATGGAAAGTCGTCGAATTCATAAGTTTCGCTGGCTCAACTGCGAAATTTTAGACGGTGGACCAAACGATGTAGAAAAAGATATCGACTTCTGGTTTAACAATACCAGCGATGACGATAATTCTGGCCTCATCGGTTTTTGGGGTTATACAATACTAAGAGAAGTGCAACCTTCTGAAATTGTGAAATAATCTTCGGTCGTCAACAATAATGAAAATACTGGTTTAATGCCGGCATTTTCTTTTTTGTTACTCCTAAATATTTAATATCCCTCGGTTTCTATTTAGCTTTAAGGCCTTAACCCAACCCAATATGAGCGCAAACTGGAGAGAATATATTCTCCAAGGAATCCCTGCACAATTGCCACCAAAAAAGGCACTTGACCCTTCCATTAGTCATGCGCCTAGGAGAAAAGATATCCTTTCCATTGAAGAAAAGAAGTTAGCAGTTCGGAATGCCTTACGTTATTTTCCCTCAGACTGGCATTCGGGACTGGCTCAAGAATTCGCACAAGAACTACTGGACTATGGGCGAATCTATATGTATCGATTTCGTCCTGACTATGACATGCATGCCCGTCCTATTAGCGAATACCCTGCCGAAACACAACAGGCGGCTGCCATCATGCTGATGATTCAAAACAACCTGGATCCAAAGGTGGCCCAGCACCCTCATGAGTTGATCACCTATGGGGGAAACGGAGCAGTATTTCAGAACTGGGCACAATACCTGCTAACTATGAAATACCTGGCCACCATGACAGAAGAGCAGACCTTACATGTCTATTCTGGCCATCCCATGGGGTTATTCCCTTCTTCCAAAAATGCGCCGAGGGTGGTGGTAACCAATGGCATGATGATTCCCAATTACTCCAGCCAGGATGACTGGGAAAAATACAACGCCCTGGGTGTAACTCAATACGGTCAAATGACTGCTGGTTCTTATATGTACATCGGTTCTCAGGGCATTGTCCACGGTACTACGATTACGGTTATGAACGCTTTCCGAAAAGTGCTGACACCAGATGAGAATCCTGCAGGAAAAATCTTCCTGACTTCAGGCTTAGGTGGAATGAGCGGTGCCCAACCAAAAGCCGGGAATATTTCTAAATGTGTGACTGTTTGTGCTGAAGTAAACCCTCAGGCAAGCAGCAAACGACATGAGCAAGGGTGGGTTGATGAGCTTATCGATAACCTTGATGACCTGGTGACCAGGGTAAGAAGTGCTCAAGCCAATAAAGAAGTAGTTTCTATAGCCTATCAGGGTAATATTGTGGATGTCTGGGAACGTTTTTATGAGGATGAAATCTTTGTCCACCTGGGATCAGATCAAACCTCACTCCACAACCCCTGGTCCGGAGGTTACTATCCGGTAGGATTGACTTATGAGGAGTCTAACCAATTGATTAGTGAAGATCCTGAAACCTTTAAGCTCAAGGTAAAAGCGACATTGAAAAGACACGCAGCCGCTATCAACAAGCACACAGAAAAAGGGACTTATTTTTTCGATTACGGCAATGCCTTTTTGTTGGAGGCATCACGGGCAGGAGCTGAAGTAATGGCGGAAAATGGAATTGATTTCAGATATCCGTCTTATGTGCAAGACATACTTGGACCCATGTGTTTTGATTACGGATTTGGTCCTTTTAGGTGGGTATGCACTTCCTGCGATCCGAAAGACCTTGCCAGGACCGACCAAATTGCCCTGGATGTAATGACTGAGATTAAAGCCAGCGCACCCGAAGAGATTCAGCAACAGATGCAGGATAACATCACCTGGATTGCAGAAGCGGAGCAGAATAAATTGGTAGTAGGCTCCCAAGCGAGGATTCTCTATGCGGATGCTGAAGGCAGAGCCAAAATAGCTGAAGCTTTTAACCAGGCAGTAAAAAATGGGGAGGTTAGCGCACCAGTAGTGCTGGGCCGTGATCACCACGACGTAAGCGGTACCGACTCTCCTTTCAGGGAGACCAGCAATATCTATGATGGTAGCCAATTTACTGCAGACATGGCCATTCACAATGTAATTGGAGACAGCTTCAGAGGAGCCACCTGGGTCTCCATACATAATGGTGGTGGCGTCGGCTGGGGTGAAGTAATTAATGGTGGGTTCGGTATGGTACTGGACGGCAGTGAAGAAGCCTCTGTTCGCTTAAAAAGTATGCTTTTTTATGACGTCAACAATGGCATAGCCCGAAGGAGCTGGGCCAGAAATAAGGAGGCCCTTTTTGCCATCAAACGTGAACTGGATCGTTCACCAGAGTTAAAAGTCACCTTACCCAATTTAGTTGAGGATGATTTATTGGATAAATTGTTATAATATCCAATAAGTAATATCAAAAGAAATATTGTTTGACAAAAAAGGGCAAAAGACGCTCATCCTAACTATTCATATACTGTTGCCACGTGACCAGTACGTACTTTTGCCTGCCTCGCTCCTTTATTGTTAGGTAACCGTATTCGTAGCAGAATAAGTAAACCTGTCCCTTTTCATTCTTCCAGTAGTGGGTAAAGTATTTAGGGTTGAAGCCTTCATTTTGCAGAACCTCTTTTCGCACAGTTACCTTACCGCCTTTATTGAAATCTTTTAAAATTCTTCGATTGTCTTTCAATTGACGATCGATAAATTGGAACATAGTTGGTTCCTTTTGTGCATTCCTATTATAGTGAAAAGCTGATCGGCAGTAATCATTACAAAACTTCTTATCTCGTCTGCCAGTAATTACTTCGTTACACGCTGGGCATCTTCTCTCGTTGATCATAAAACCGTTATTTAAACGATTAATATACGTATAACTCTACGGTTTAAGTATGAATTTGTATATCCATCCGCTTCATTAGCAGAATCAATGGCCTGGAACAAACGTCAAATAACGCTGGAACGCCTTCTAATCAACGATCAAAGATCTATTGGGTTGAAATTTTACCCTGATAAGGTAATACAAGCTCTGGTGAAGGAGCTCCCATCACCAAAGTGGAGCACTAAATACAACATGGTTTTCATTTCTTACACCCAGAAAAATCTAAGCCTGGTATTTAACAAATTCAGAGGCGTTGCCTGGATCAACTGCAATCGTTTTTTTCACAACAGGTCCATCAATTCGGGCGGTGAAGCTCCGGACATTTTGCATTACAGAAAAAGGAAGCTAAGTCCTGGGTATAGGGCATGCCCTGAGGAATATTTTCAAAAACTTGAAGTGAGGAGGTATTCTTTAAATACCGCTAAAACATACATCACCTTATTCGAAGCATTTATTAATTACTTTAAAAAGGTAGAGTTGATCAGCCTCAATGAAAATGACATCCATGAGTATCTGAAACATTTGGTTCATAAAAAGAAATCCGATTCGTACCTGAATCTTACTATTAATAGCATTAAGTTCTATTATGAAGTGGTTTTAGGTATGCCCAACCGGTTCTATAATATAGACCGGCCCAGGAAGCGGGAAAAATTGCCAGAAATTTTGAGTAAACAAGAGGTTCTCAGAATGATAAGTTCAACTTCTAACATAAAACACAGGTGTATGTTGAGCCTTTTATATTCTGCGGGATTGAGAAGAGGGGAGTTGCTGAACTTACAGATAAAGGACATTGACAGCTCGAGAATGCTATTAAGAGTAAATCAAGGTAAGGGCGGCAAAGATCGATTCACACTTTTAGGCAGCCAGGTATTGAATGATCTCAGAAGATACTACCTTCTTTACAAACCGAAAGATTATTTATTTGAAGGAGCCGGAGGAATGAAGTATAGTGGAGAGAGTGTACTTAAGATAGTGAGAAAAAGTGCTCAGAGAGCAGGAATTAATAGGAGAATCACCCCACATATGCTTCGCCATAGTTTTGCAACTCATTTATTGGAGGATGGAACTGACTTACGCTATATACAGGCTCTTTTAGGTCATAGTTCTAGTCGGACAACGGAAATTTATACCCATGTGGCGGTTGGTGGTTTTAAAAAGATTAAAAACCTATTAGATTAGACTGACATATAAGGTATATAAACAACACAAAGTTTGTTTATCGAATTGTTACCATCAATTGGGCCTTACTGCAGAACGACGGGAACTATTGTGCAAAGCGGATTGTTTGCAGTATGCAGGCAGAACAAACCTGCTTAAGTGATAGCAGCTAAGGAAGTTTACTTAAGGGATCGCAGTAGAGGAAGCAAGGTATTGAGCTGAATGAATACTGCAAACCAGGACTAAATCATCACTTTTCCTATCTCGGATTTTCATGCAGGCGGGTTGGCCGGAAAATGAGGGCGGATATGTGGGTAGGCCGTGTTGCAGACCGATGGAATTAGCGCTGGCTGGTGGTGTGTCAGCCGTGGGACACATTCATTTTCCAATAGACTTTTTGCTTCGTTTTTGGTCTTTCAAAAATGAAGGCCACTCCGGCAGGAGAAAACCAGGTGGAACAAGCAGACGGCCCAACATGATGGTAACATCGTTTAAACCTCATGTGCTTGCTTTCTTACTCCTTCTACAGTAACAGGCTGACCATTCACCTGCTTCTTTGGAGACACTGATGGATTCTCCGTTTTCTCCGCAATCTAAAAGAACTTGTGTTTCGCAGCTCTCTTAGGAACCGTTGTGGATATGAAGCAGTTTCACTAGCTTAGTTGTTTTAAGCAAGAGTAGGCACAAGAGGTTTACACTTGTTCGTTATACTCAAAATCCCCTTCGGAGCAATGAACAATGACTATAAATACAGGAATGCCTTATTAATTTCCTTGATAATTTATGCCATAGGATCATTTGTGACAATAGGTCATGATCTCACTGATGCCATCATCGACTTTAATTTAGATTTGGTAGGGCTGGCCACCGTAATCTTAGCCTTCCTTTGGCTCAAGAAGAAGATCCTTTTGTTTGGCTTCATTGCTTACCTGATTGCCTACAATTTTCGACTCCTTTATAATCCGCTTTTTACACCCAACACATTCGAATCTATGGAGTCAATGAGCTTCCTGCTTCAACTAGATCTTCTTGCGATCATTTTGTTGATAACCGGATTATTTGATAACAAGTACTTCAACAATTATTCAAAATTATCATTGGCAACAGTCATTACCATTACTGTCCTTGGAACTATCACTTTTCAAGTTTTGGTCAGAAACTTTGGCTGATAAATGAGTATAACACCATGCAAAATTGAATGCACTTACATAGTCTCTTCCATCGAACCAGTAAATTCGATACTTTAGCTTTTTAACAAAGGACAAGTGCACTCCTTTTGCACATGTTCGTTAGATGCTATATCCTAAATACGTGAATAGGACCCTCATAATTTTCATTTCATTATTGTCATTGTTTTTCACGTGCCAGAACCCAGTTAATAAGTCCGATACCAAAAAAATAGTTGATACCCTATATGCATCAAACACCAAACCTTTCTCCTGGTATAAGAAATATGTTATTCACGTTACGGATACAGCCAATCAAACGGTTGAATTCATAGTCGGACAATCAACAACGATAGAGATCTGGACACCGGACTTTGAAAGTTATCCTATTGTCTTGAAGAACCTTGAAAATGTCAAATTAGTAAAGTCCGATTCTGTGGCCGGAGTTTTCACTCTCATTCCTCTGGACACCATTTTCCGTGCAGAAGCCTGGCAGGACTTCGGAGAAAACAATGTAGTAGTAAAATCAAAAAGTGATAGTCCTAGTGAACCTTTCAAAGTCCAATGGCAGAACGGTCCAATGATGATTACGACGCTCAACTTGAAGGCATTAAACGAATATTAAACAGCATCTAACATGGTTTAAAATTCAGCCGCTCACTCACTTTATCCAACCTCTCCAGTTAATATTCCGCTCACCTGCTTCATTAGAACTTCAGTAGTCTCCGAGACGGCAGCATTTTTAAAGAATTAACTCGTGATGCGTAGCTCTCTATTCTAACCGTTGCACATATTCAGCAGATTCGCTAGGTTAGTGGTATTAAGCAATAATAAGCGGCCGAAATTTTACACAGGTCGTTAAGCACAATACTGACCACCATGAATGGGTTTCAACAGTTTTTAGGTAAAATTTATCCTCCTTACAAATTCAATACCTTGAGAAAGGAACAAAACGAATTGTTCAGTGCGATCATTCAGAATCTTCCAAAGGAATTTAATCATCTAATAGAATTAAAGAATAAAACAAAATTTCTTGGTTTAAGTGATTGGGATATCTTTCCTGAGTATAAATTCATTACTCAAAGTTACCCTGAAGAAACCTTACGTGAATTCACAAAAAAAGGAGAAGATTACAGCCTTTCTGGTATTCAGATATTCTCAAATAAGTCATCCGAATGGTCTGATGTTGAAATTCTAGTTAACCAAGGACATCTATCAGGTTTACGTATTTCTAATTCTCACTACGAATTGAAGGAATTTGATCTAACAAAAATCCAAATGGATGCTATCATTAAGTTAGATTTTGAATTTCCAACAAGTGAAGTAGATCTATTCTATGATTCACTTGAACCATCCCTTAAAGACAGGATAGACTCATTAAATTTCTTCGACATTCAATTAGGTAATAGAACATTTTACGCGTTTTATGATTTAGAAGATGGAAACTATTTGGCTGTTGATAAAAAGCTGAAAGTGTATTCTCTCATTCATGATGCCATACCAGCCTCTAAACTTTTGAAGATGACTTTAAGTGAGATTTTAGATCAGATTGAAAGTGGAGACTTCAATGCTGGCGAACATGTAGGCAATCGGTATGAAAAAAGTGCTTAACAAAAGATAAATAAACATAGGGTTGACCTGCAATTCGAAATTGCATTGGATTCTAGCAAGTCCGCCAAGTAAAATATAAATTTAGAAATCGGTCTTGGCTCGTAGGTCAAGGAAAGCAAGGTGCTATTTACTCCCTACGTTTTTTATCAAGACGTTGGAGGTAATTTAAAATGAGAACATCAAGACCAGACATATTATCACGACCACTGTTCATTTTGGCATTAGGTCTATTGCTTCTGAATGACTTTTATCTGAAATATGAGCACTCTAGTTTCTTGACAGGTAAACTTTCAGATTTGGCAGGTCTTTTTCTATTCCCATTTTTCTTGTCCAGTCTAAGGATTAAATGGACTAACACAATCTATTTAGGAACCGCCATACTATTTATGTTTTGGAAATCTGAGTTCTCACAGGAAATAATCAATTGGTTTCAGACAGTAGGAATAGGCATAAATCGGGTAGTTGATTATTCTGACTTATTAGCTTTAGGCATTTTACCATTTTCACTGATTTACTTTCGAAAACAATTAAAGACCGAACACAGGATTAGTATGTATTTGACTGTGCCTTTATCTGTTGTCAGTCTTTTTGCTATATGGGCAACAACACTGCCACGAGAACAGGTTGAATTGAATATTAACGTGAATGAAGTTTATGAAATAAATATGAGTAAAACAGAATTCTTTAATTCGATTCAAGCAGGGCATGGATATAGTGACACAATAGGGAAGAATTTAGAAGACAGCCTTTTTTACTTGGATTTTGATATTGTAGAAGGTTATCGTGCAGATGTAACTGCTCTTTCAACTATTATCTCAATTGACTCAATTAGTACTAGCATTCGGCTCGATTTAATTTTACATGGTTATATCACAGGCAGTCTTTTTAGCGGGGTTGACAATGATGATATTGAACATTTCAAATCCCTTTCGACTAAAGATTTCAAGGCTCTCTTTGAAGCAAATCTTATAAAACCAATAAGGGAAGGAAAGGCAGAATATATCTATTTTGACAACAAAGAGATTTATGATTCATATCAAAATGAATAAATAAAAAACTACCGCCAACACTGTATATAGCAAATAGGGCGTTTGATGGTTTACGAAAGTTCTGTGCTATTTACCAACACCGCCAAAACGTAGATTTGGCTTTTAAGAATGAATAAATTAAAAACAAAATACAACGTTTTGGCTCAGTGCAAACTTGAAAGTTTATTGCTTTCTACTGCCCTACTTGCCATATACTAAACGTTAGGGGCCAATACATAAAATGAGAAAAGGTTTTATAATTCTTTCAATCCTTTGTCTGACAAGTTGCTCAGATCAAGAAGATGCTGTAGTGAGTCAGTTGAACTCTCTTAATCAAATACTTGACACGGATCTCAAAAGTATAAAAAATGAAATCTCAAAAACGGTTGGTGAGTATGGACTATCAGCAACACCCAATATTCAAAGAGATAACATTGATAGTGTTTTCCAAGTTTACAACGATTTTGTTATGGATGCCACATCTGGCGAGATAGATGAAATCCCTTCTAAATGGAACACTACCGTAAATAAGGTTTTCACAACGGAACAACAATTAAATGTGGTTCCACAAAGCAGCCTCAATTTAACCAGAGCCTTCTACAAACACGAGTTGAGATTCAAAACCAAAAAAGTTTATGAGGAACTATTGAAGTCGATTATCCCTCAAGATATGACTTTTGATAACATAAGACTTTTGTTTGTGCCTGAGATTAACGAATTGACGTTTGGTGAAAGCTATATAGGCGAAGTCCATTTTGGAATATCGTCAAGTGCTCCTGAGCAGTTTATCGATTTCTATTTCGGAGAGGAAAAACTCGAATTTGCCAACGGCTATGCTCCTATTGAAATCAGACCTAACAGACGTGGAAAATTCACGATTGAAGTTGAGGCTCGAGGAAAACCTAATTCAAAGGTTACCCAAGGAATGAAATTTGAAGGTTCCACAAGCTTCATGGTAAGATAACTGGCCCTAACAAAATGTATGAAGCATTCCATCATCATCTGTTCCGTTAGTTTCGAAGGGATTAATTATTTTTGAGAAGGCCTGGATGTTGGAGCAGACGCTTCATACAAGGGTCGTTGACAGTCATTGCTGTAAGGCGT
>JAJCYL010000688.1 GCA_029262955.1 Cytophagales bacterium
AACTGAGGATAATGTCGCTGTCATTGGTTATGGTTGTTTTGACCATAGTGGCTTGCGAGGATAAGTTTCTGGAAGTGGCCCCTACGGCTTCACTGACAGATCTCGAACTGACTACTACCCCAGGTTTAGAGGGGACGTTGATTGGTGCTTATAGTATGCTATTGGGCCGATCTGGCTTTTATTCCGATGCTAGTAATTGGTTTTGGGGTAGTGTGATGGGTGGTGATGCCAACAAAGGCACCAATGCCGGAGATCAGTCACAGGTCAACGAAGTTCAGGCTTACGCGGTACAAACTAATAATGGATCGGTAAATGAGAAGTATCGTGCACTTTATGAAGGTGTATCTCGGGCTAATAACACGCTACTGTTGGCGATGACCCCGCAAGAAGATGTGTCTACTGAAACTCTAACAAGGATTCAGGCAGAGGCCAGGTTTTTGAGAGGGCATTACTATTTCGACCTGAAGAAAATTTTCAACAATACACCTTATGTTGATGAAAACTGGGACGGTATTACTCCTGTGAGTAACACCGCTGATTTATGGCCCTTTATAGAAGCTGATTTCCAATTCGCTTTTGACAATTTACCCGAAACTCAGGGTGACGCAGGAAGAGCCAATAAGTGGGCAGCAGGCGCTTATCTTGGAAAGGCTTTGTTATACCAGGGTAAATTTGCAGCAGCAAAAAGCATGTTTGATGATGTTATCGCCGATGGTGTGACTGCAAGCGGTGATAAGTATGCTTTAGTATCTAATTACTCAATGTCTTTTAGATCAACCAACGATAACAATACGGAGGCCGTTTTCCAATCGCAAGCAGCCGCTGGTACAGGAGACATTAATAATGCTAATCCGGCTCTGGTTTTGAATTTCCCACATGGTACCGCCGGACCGGAAAGACCAGGGGGATGTTGTGGCTTTAATCAGCCCAGCTTTGACTTAGTCAACTCTTTCCGTACGGATGCCAACGGATTGCCATTGCTGGATAATTCATACAATGACGACCCTGTAGCACATGATATGGGACTGGCCAGTGCATTTACCAATGAGGATGGAACAACTGGGGGTGACCCATTTACTCCAGATGCAGGAAACCTTGACCCTAGATTGGATCATTCAGTGGGTAGAAGAGGAATTCCATACCTGGACTGGGGACCACATCCAGGCGTTGACTGGATCCGTGATCAGGCCTATGGTGGACCTTACTCACCAAAGAAGTTTATTTATTACAAGGCAGGAATCGGAACTGAGAACGATGGTAGTTCATGGACTCCGGGTTATACCGCAGTGAATTATAGCATCATTCGATATGCTGATGTCCTTTTGATGGCTGCTGAAGCAGAGATCGAAGCTGGTGACGTAGCTGTGGCGATGGATTACATTAACCAGGTGCGTACCAGGGCACAAAATTCACCAGTGGCAGGTGCTCCCGCTACTTATAATGTTGGTTTGTATACTGCGGCCACCTTTACTGACCCAACTGCCGCACTACGCTTTGAGCGGAAGTTGGAACTTTCAGGTGAAGGCCATAGGTTTTATGATTTAGTACGTTGGGACATTGCTACAGAAACATTAAACGCCTATTTGGCGCATGAGGACGCATTGCTCACCTCACCTTTTGATGGTGCTTCATTTTCGTCAGGCAAGAACGAGTTCCTTCCAATCCCTCAGAATGAGATAGATTTGATCGGTTCAGATATACTTATTCAGAATCAGGGATTTTAGTATAAAATTTTTATTTGATGTAAAAAGGCAAGATTTAAATCTTGCCTTTTTCTTTTCTTAATTTGTGAGAATTCATGCAAATTTGAAATTGAGTTTTAATATGATTTTTAGGAGAGAGGAGTAATGATGAAATTAATAGTTAAAGCAGTTGTTTTTAGCTTCTTTTTAATTATTACGGCTTGTGCCAATTTGAAAGAATCTAATTTTGAAGGCCCCAATAAAATATTTAATACGCTATCTAAGGATGAGACAGGGATCTATTTCACTAACAACCTCATTGAAGATTCAATAGTCAATTACTTCACCTATCCCTACATCTACATGGGAGGTGGAGTGGCTGTAGGTGACCTCAATAATGACGGTCTCCAGGATATTTATTTCACTGGGAATACGGTCGAAAATAAATTGTACCTGAATAGAGGAAATTTGCAATTTGACGATGTGACTTCTCAATCCGGAACTAGAGGAGATGATCGCTGGATGACGGGAGTAACGATGATAGATGTGAATGCAGATGGATGGCTGGATATCTACGTCAGTGTTTCAGGAAAATTCAAGGCCAGTAAAAACTTGATGTATGTTAATAAGGGGAAGACTGATGACGGAATACCCAGGTTCATAGAAATGGCAGAAGAGCTTGGTATTGCGGACGAAGGTCGAACCACACAGGGTACTTTCTTTGATTATGACAGAGACGGAGATCTGGACCTCTATGTGGCCAACTACCCCCAGACCAGTTTCAAAATGTCTAATGCAGGATATCTGTCCAAAATTAGAGAAAAGGATCCTGTAAATTCTGATAAACTTTACCGAAACAACGGAAATGGGACATTTGAGGATGTTTCTAAAGAATCAGGAGTATTGAATTTTGGATTGGCTCTAAGCGCTACCATTGGAGATTTTGACAAAAATGGCTGGGAGGATATTTATGTTTCTAATGATTTTGCTACCCCGGATTTCCTCTATTTCAATAATGGCGATGGTACTTTCAGTGAAAAAATCAGAGAAACTACACAACACACTTCCTTTTTTGGAATGGGTACTGACATAGGCGATTTTAATAACGATGGTTTATTGGATATCCTGCAAATGGATATGACACCGGAAGACAATCGACGCAACAAGGCCAACATGGCCAGTATGAATCCTGCCGGGTTCTGGGAAATGGTAACCTTTGGCCTTCATTTTCAATACATGCAAAATACACTTCAACTTAATAGCGGTATTGCCAATGATGGATTACCTCACTTCAGCGATATCTCCCGGTTGAGTGGATTGTCATCAACAGATTGGAGCTGGGCTGGATTATTTGTGGATTTGGATAATGATGGATGGAAAGACATTTATATAACCAATGGCACCAGGAAGGACATTAATAATAAGGACTATTTTAAGGAGATAGATAAGGCCAGTACTAAGAAAAGAGCAACCTTTGATTACCTGGAGTTAAGCAGAAATATTCCGTCAGAACGTATTCCAAATTATGCATTTAGGAATAAGGGAGACCTTGATTTTGAAAATGTATCAACAGCATGGGGTCTGGATTACAAGGGATATTCTAATGGTGCGTCTTTTGCAGATCTCGACAATGACGGCGATCTGGATATGATTGTTAACAATATCGATGATCCGTCTATAATTCATGAAAATTTGACCAGCGATAAAGGAATGTCAAATTATCTAAGGTTGAAACTAATTGGCAGTGAAAATAACCCGGATGGAATAGGTACGAAATTGGAACTGGCCACGACAGGTGGCTTCCAATACCAGGAACATTATCTCACCAGGGGATTTCAGTCTTCAGTTGAACCAATGGTTCATTTTGGCCTGGGGAATGAAGAAACTGCGACTAAGCTTGTAGTGAAGTGGTTTGATGGTAAAAGTCAGGTGATTAAGAATATTGCTGCCAACCAGGTACTTGAAATTGATTATAAGAATGCCGCTTTTACGAACCAACCTGCAGAAGTAGAAACAAATACATTGTTTATCGATCATACTCAGGATTCTGATATTGATTATCTACATATTGAGAACCCATATAATGATTTCCAATATGAGGTATTACTTCCCCATATGTACTCCAAAAATGGTCCGGGTTTAGCAGTTGGAGATATCAACGCAGACGGACTGGAAGATTTCTTTGTGGGTGCCGCTAGTGGGAGCGTTGGCGTAGTTTTCGAGCAGCAATCAGACGGATCTTTCAAACGTTCAACCGGCTATCCGGGAATTGAAGATAAGGATAAGGAGGATATGGGTGCTACAATGTTCGATGCTGATATGGATGGCGATCTCGATCTTTATGTCTGTAGTGGAGGCAATGAAAATATGGAGGGCACTGAATTGTTACAAGATCGCTTGTACGTTAATAATGGAAATGGCCAATTTGAAAAAGACCTGAATGCTTTACCAAACGTGTCGGGAAGTGGTTCAAGAGTTAAAGCTGCTGATTTCGATAACGACGGCGATATGGACCTTTTTGTTGGTGGAAGAATAGTACCTAAATCTTACCCACTACCGGCCAAAAGTTACCTGCTTAGAAATGACTCTGAAAATGGAGTAATCAAATTTACCGATGCTACAGAAGAATTGTCACCAGACCTACTTGAAGCTGGAATGGTAACAGATGCTGTTTGGTTGGATTTTGATGGGGACAACAGACTGGATTTGATATTTGTGGGTGAATGGTTACCGATAACATTCCTTAGAAATTCAAAATATGGTTTTGAAAACGTAACGGAAGACTACGGTTTTGAAAAGACTACGGGTTGGTGGTATTCACTTATCGCCGAAGATTTTGACAATGATGGAGATAAAGACCTCATAGCGGGTAATCTCGGACTAAATTACAAATACCAAGCCACCTCAGCCGAGTCATTCGATGTATACGCCAATGATTACGACGAGAACGGCCAACTGGACATTGTACTAGGTTATTACAATAATGGTGTCCAATATCCATTACGAGGTCGTCAATGCTCATCCGATCAAATACCAGCTATTAGTGCCAAGTTTAAAGATTACAACTCTTTTGCAGAAGCTTCATTGGAAGAGGTTTATTCCACCAAGGGTTTGGAGTCTGCCTTACACTACCAGGCGTGGAACTTTGCCAGTAGCTATATTGAGAATAAGGGTGATGAAGTCTTTAAAATAAGGAATCTCCCAAATGAGGTCCAGATATCATCGATTAATGGAATAGTTAGTGATGATGTTAATGGCGATGGTAACCTCGATATAATAGTTGGCGGAAACCTGTATGGCGCTGAGGTAGAGACTACCAGGAATGATGCCAGTTATGGTGCTTACCTTGAAGGTGATGGTACTGGAAATTTTAGAGCAGTTCCTATGTCAGAAAGTGGCCTTTTCCTAAGGTATGACACCAAAGACCTGGCCAAAATTGAGACTGTAAATGGTACAATGCTTTTAGCCGCCAATAACCAGGATTCTCTAAAAGCCATAAAGATTAATAAGCAATCTATAGCTTCAGACCAGGTAGCCGCAGCCGGCGATAACTAACGGATTGTACAAGGTCGGTGAGTAAAATGATCAGAATTTATTGAAAAGCTATATTGACTAAATCGAAAACTGACTTGAGCCACTGATTCAATTACCGAAACTTCAAATAAGCTTTACTTAAGTAAAGAAGAAATATTCTTACAAATTCATGAGGCTGAACTATTAGTTGAGCACAAGGTTTAGAAAATGTTGTACCCAAGTATAAGGGAGGCGGACTTATAGTCAGCTGTCCAGTTAAAATATTGGTTCAACGGGTCACGGTTGAAAGCATATTTAAATTCTATGCTATACTTGTTATTGTAGTTGTAGCCAATTCCCATATTGAGATTGTCCGTGAAGCCCAGATCTAGAGTTGGAATCGGTTCAATTGTAGAGTTCAGGGGCTTGTCAAGCAAGTATGATAAATCAACAAAAATTTTAGACCTATCTCCAAGGTAGAAATAATGTCTTAGGCCAATGGGAAATTCAATTGATTTGTAATCAATTGTAGTGGTTATTGAAAATGCGTTTGTATTTGCACTATAACTTTGATAGGTAGGTTCGACCAAAACTGCCCATTTGTTTTTATTGAAAGGCAGGATGAATTCCATTTCAATTCCTATTCTGAAATTTAACTTGCTGCCGAAATCTGCGGGCAATGAATTAGGAGATATACTTTGCAATGAAAATGAAGAAAATATGAGACCTGGTCTTATATTTAAGTTAAATCTGTCCTCATGAGCCTTTTCTGAGGAGACTATGAAATTTGGGTTGATACAGGTATTGTATTTGTTGAAATACCGAATTAAGTCCTTGTCATTATATCCTATATTTTCAGCATCACTTCGGTTTAAGGTACCGCAATTTAGTGTAATCCATAATTGCTGTTTGAAACTGTTATTGGTTCTGATATCATTGTTGGGATTGAGATATTTCTTATTTACTAGCATCTCAACTTCCGAATCATTTATGCTAAAGAAATATCGAATTAAATTACCCTGTGTATAAGAAAATAAACTAGCATTACCCTCCACCAATACTTTCAACAGCAAAATTTCTCTTTGGTACTCAGGGTCTTTCTTAAATCCAAGTTTACTAGTCTGATTTGATGAACGATCTATTCTTGTTATGTATCGCTTGTATTTAATATTCGAAACACTGAATTCCCGTACATTCCTTATTTCTGCAATTTGATATTCAGAATTTTCATTTAGCTTGTATTGAAACTTCATCGGGTTGTTTTTCCATCCAACATCCTTAATCAAACATTCTATTGTTTGACCATCGTTATCAATAAAGTAACCTGATTGAAATTCGATTTGACCGACACAATGATCAATGACAAATGCTGAGAAGAGTAAGAAAATTGTGAGCTTTTTAATTACCGAATTAATAAAATTTGATTTAGCCATTGTACTTAATTGTATTGGCTCAAATATGAAAAAAAATAATGAAGGTAGTCTAAAAGGAAAGTTTTTTGTACTCAAAGTGAAGATTATTGATTTTCTTGTTTGATTCGGATAGGAGGCTTTTAAAACATATTTTAGAGCACTAAAATTTGACCTGCATAATTTGGAAAGGTATAAGATATACTGGCTCTTTCTGTTCACAACTATTTTTGTCAAATGTAGCGGTATCAATGAGTCAATCGATACGAAATGGCACGATCCACTTCCGCCAAATATCCTTCTCATAATGACAGACGATCAAGGCTGGGGGGATCTCTCCTTTCACGGAAATGAAGTCATTGAAACGCCCAACCTTGATCAACTGGCAAAAGAAAGTACACGATTCAACCGTTTTTATGTAAGCCCTGTTTGTGCACCAACACGGCCAGCCTGCTTACTGGCAGATACCACCTCAGGACTGGTACATCATGGGTTACTCATAGAAAAGAGGTGATGAGGAGTGAAGAGGTGACCTTAGCTGAGATCTTGAAAGAATCAGGCTATGCCACAGGCTTATTTGGTAAATGGCACAATGGTGAGCAGTTTCCACACAATCCCCAAGGCCAGGGATTCGATCAGTTCTTCGGATTTTCTTCAGGGCATTGGAACAATTATTTTGATACCGAACTGGAACATAATGGGAGTACAATTCAGACCGAAGGTTTTATTACAGATGTACTGACCAAAAAGGCGATAAGATTTATCGAGGCAAACCAAGAGGGTCCATTTTTATGCTATGTGCCATATAATGCTCCTCACGGGCCATTTCAAGTGCCGGATCGATATTTTGACAAATACAAGGCTTCAGGGGTTGATGATAAAACCGCCGCTGTGTACGGCATGGTGGAAAATATTGATGATAATATTGGCCGCTTACTACAGACCCTGGATTCCCTCCGGATAGAAGAGAATACGATTGTGATCTTTCTTACCGACAATGGGCCAAATGGGCTTAGATTTAATGGCGGGATGAAAGGAATTAAAGGCAAAGTTGATGAGGGTGGAGTTCGTGTGCCTTTTTTTATTCGCTGGCCAGGAACAATAGCTGGCGATCAGGAAATTGACCGAATAGCTTCTCATATAGATCTCTTACCTACTCTGATGGATTTATGCAATATAGCCTTAGATGATTCTCTAAAAATAGATGGGAAGACCCTGGTCCCTCTTATCAATGGAAATGAAAGTACATGGGAACCCAGAAACATCTACACGCATCAGGTTCAACAGACTTTGGCTATGACACCGGGATCAGTTCGAAATGACAGATATCGCCTGGTACTAAGAAATGACAGTACGCTTTTGTATGATATGATTGAAGACCCATTCCAGACGAACAACATTTCGACGACATTGCCTAAAATTGCCAATAGTTTAAGGAAAGACTATCTGGCATGGTTTGAAGATGTTACGAAAAATCATACTGCACCTCCACCAATCGAAATTGGGCATCAGAATTATAGAAAAGTTAAGCTGCCTGCTCACGAGGCAAAATTGAAGGGCGGAATTGAATTCAAAGGAGGGATGGGATGGGCAAATGACTATATAGTGAATTGGGGTTCTGGAAATGATGTTGCTATATGGCAGGTCGATGTAATAAGAGAAACGGCCATAGAGATAAAAGTTTGGTATACTGCTAGTGAAAGGTCAGCTGGAAGCGAGATTGCTATAGAAATGAACAGACAGGAATTGAAAAACACCATCAAGGAAGTATTTGATCCTGAATTTGTCACGAGTAAGGACAGAATTCCCCGTGGTGAGGTGTACGAAAAGCCATGGGCATCTTTGACTTTGGGTACATTTCAGGTTACAAATGGGGTTCATGATATCCACTTGAGAGTCAAAGAAAATGAAGACATCGATGGATTGGATATAAAGATGCTTGAGTTATCAGCAAATGATTGATCAAAGCCAAATGAGGATTGAGCATTTAGGATTTGGGATAGTGTTTATTTTTTTTTCAATGTGTTCCGATCTCCCTAAAAAGGATTTGTCAATTGAATTAAAGTACCAGGCCTATTGCAGTTCTTGTCATCTAACCCCAGATCCTAAAAACATCACTAAGTCGATTTGGAAGGAAAAAGTATTGCCTGAAATGGGAGCTCGTATGGGGTACAAGTATAATCGCTATAACCCCATTGCTCGAAATTCAATGGAAGAAAACTTATACATTCGGATGAGTAATACTTATCCCAATAAGCCCACAATTGATAGTGCCACATGGAGTGAAATCCACGACTATATAGTCTTGCTGGCACCAGACTCCATACCCGTCGACGGTCAAAGAAGTTTACGAAATATACCATTGGATCAATTTCGAACCAAAAGCATTTCATTAGATCAAATAGCGATAGCAAGGGTGACCAACATTCAGTTCAAAGAAGAGTTCAATGGCTTCGTTATTGGAGATGCTTATGGCGCTAGTTATACATGGCCTTTATCATCTGAGCAATTAGTGCCCAGGTTTAATTCTCCAATGATTTCCTATCATCAAAAGGGGAATGATTTATTTTTTACAGAGATAGGGTTTATGAATCCAAGTGAAAAGCCTTTAGGAGTGACCTATAAAAAAAGGGGAATAACTATCGATACCCTCGCTAAAGAGCTTCATAGACCTGTATATACCGAGGTTGTTGATTTGAATGAAGACGGGAAGAAAGAAATTATTATCTGCGAGTTTGGTAATTTGACGGGTGAACTGTCGATGCTGGTTGAATCTGATTCCAGGTTTGTAAAGCAGACACTATTACCTGTACCTGGCACCATCAAGGTTGAAATTATTGATGCCGACGATGACGGAAAACTGGATATTGTGGTTTTGGCGTCGCAAGGCAGTGAAGGCATCTATATACTTTATCAAAAAGACAATCTTCAATTCGTTCCGGATCATGTCATCAGGTTAGGCCCCGAGTATGGACTGAGTTGGTTTGAGACGTTAGATTATGATTCCGATGGAGATCTTGACATCGTCCTTGTCAACGGTGACAATGCAGATTATTCAGTATTTCCAAAACCTTACCATGGGCTTAGGTTGTTTCTCAATAATGGTAGTAACAAATTTGAAGAAAAATGGTTTTACCCCATTTATGGTGCCACCAGGGTGCTATCGGAGGACTATGACCTTGATGGTGATTTTGATTTTGCCGTAATGGCGTTTTTCCCCGATTATAATATGGTTCCCGAAGAAAATTTTGTTTACCTCGAAAACCAGAGCCCTGACAAATATTTATTTCGAGCACAAACTATCAAAACCCCTCCTGCTGGAAGATGGTTGGTTATGGACAAAGGTGATGTTGATCGAGATGGTGATGTCGATTTGCTCCTTGGCTCTTTTATTCTGTCTCCGGGCAATGGCCAGGATTTACTTCTTGATAAATGGAGGGAAGAAAATGTTGACATTCTTTTTATGGAGAACCAAGCAAATTAGATTAATACCTCAGGTAAAAACACCGATCATAAGATATACTATCGAAGTAATAATTATTACATTCGAGAGTGATGACTGCCTTTAATTTTGATCATAAAGTTGCTGTAGTAACCGGTTCAGGTACAGGAATAGGTTTAGAAATAGCCAAGCAATTAGTTCAGGGCGGTGCATCTGTCGTAATCAATGATATTGATAAACAAAAAGCTGATGCGGCAATGCAATTAATTCAATCAATCGGACGGTGTGAAGCAGTCATAGGAGATTCAAGTGATTTGAATTGCATTCGAAGTTTGGTAGATACCGCTGTTGCCTCTTTTGGTCACTTGGACATTGTTGTCGCCAATTCGGGAATAACCACCTTTGGCAAGTTTCTTGAATATGACCAGAAAGAATTCAAGAAATTGGTAGATGTCAATTTACAGGGCTCATTCTTCCTTGCTCAAGAGGGAGCCAAGAGAATGATTAAAACGAATTCCGGAGGTAGAATCTTATTTATGTCTTCAGTAACCGGACATCAGGCTCATCCAAACCTGTCCGCTTACGGCATGACCAAGGCAGCCCTGGAGATGTTGGCCAAAAGCCTGGCAGTTGAATTAGCAGAATACAAGATAACAGTCAATGCTGTAGCACCTGGTGCGACCTTAACTGAACGAACAAAGCAGGAAGATCCTAATTACCAGGAAGTCTGGGAAAATCTCATTCCTGTTGGGGACATTGCTACACCGGCTGACATTGCCAATGCAGCACTCTTTCTGCTAAGTGAAGAATCTCGCCAGATTACCGGGCAGTCCATCATCGTTGACGGTGGTTGGACGTCCTATAGTCCAGCACCAGGATATTTAAAAAAAGAGAAATGAAAAAACTTCGAAGTCAGAACTGGTTTGGGAAACAAGGTAAGGACGGATTTATCTATCGGGCCTGGATGAAAAATCAGGGTTTTCCATCGGATGAATTTCAGGGGAAACCGGTTATTGGCATTTGTAATACATGGTCTGAATTAACACCCTGTAACGCTCATTTTCGCGAGTTGGCTGAATCTGTTAAAAGAGGAGTATGGGAGGCAGGAGGTTTTCCTTTAGAATTTCCCGTGATGTCTTTAGGCGAAACTTTGATCAAGCCAACAGCCATGTTGTACCGAAATCTGGCTAGTATGGATGCTGAGGAAAGTATTCGGGCAAATCCCATTGATGGCGTGGTATTGCTAGGCGGTTGTGATAAAACCACTCCTTCAATACTAATGGGTGCCTGCAGCGTCGATCTTCCGACCATATTTCTTTCCGGAGGGCCAATGTTAACCGGTAAATATCGAGGGAAGGACATTGGAACATCTGACGTTTGGAGATTCACGGAAGCCCAAAAGAAGGGACAAATTACACAAGAAGAGTTCTTTCAGGCAGAAGCTTGTATGTGCAGAAGTCGTGGACATTGTGCAGTAATGGGAACGGCTTCAACCATGGCTTGCATGATTGAATCTTTGGGGCTTTCGTTATCTGATAATGCTGCGATTCCGGCTGCTGACTCGAGAAGAAAGATGTTGGCCCAGCTTACTGGTAGAAGAGTTGTGGAAATGGTCAAGGAAGACCTGAAACTGTCACAGATTCTTACACGAGAAGCTTTTGAGAATTCTATTAGAGTTAATGCTGCCATTGGAGGATCTACGAATTTCGTAATACATCTCTTGGCTATAGCAGCCAGGATAGGGACGGATTTGGAACTTGATGATTTTGACAAGCTATCCATAGATGTTCCCCTGCTTGCAAATTTGCAACCATCTGGAAAATATATGATGGAAGATTTTTATTATGCGGGTGGGTTACCCTCAATAATAAAAGAACTGCTTCCAAAACTCCATAAAACTGCCATAACTGTTACCGGTGAATCTGTTGAGTCAAACGTTTCAGAGGCTGAGTGCTTTAACAGGGACGTCATTGGCTCACTTGATAAACCTTTTAAGAATGACTCCGGAATTGCAGTGGTGAAAGGGAATTTGTGTGAGAATGGAGCGATTATCAAACCTTCAGCAGCTACCCCGGAATTGATGGTACACACTGGGAAAGCTGTAGTCTTTGAAGATATTGAGGATTATAAAGCAAGAATAGATGACCCTAAATTGGATGTGGATGAGACATGTATTCTTGTTTTAAAGAACGTTGGCCCAAAAGGTTATCCCGGAATGCCGGAAGTAGGCAACATGGGATTACCAAAAAAGGTATTAGACAAAGGTGTCAGTGATATGGTCCGAATATCTGATGGTCGCATGAGTGGTACGGCTTTTGGAACAGTTTTCTTGCATGTAAGTCCGGAGGCCGCAGCCGGAGGCACACTCGCTATTGTTCAGAGTGGTGATCTGATTGAAATTGATGTACCAAACCGGAAATTGGAGCTTAAAATTTCCGATGATGAAATTGCAAATCGTAAATTGCAATGGAAAGCCCCGGATTTGGGCTATAAGCGAGGATATGTTCAACTCTATATTAATCATGTAGAGCAGGCTCATGTGGGGGCTGACCTCGATTTTTTGAAAGGTAACTCAGGAAGTACAGTTAACAGAGATTCACATTAATCGGCATACAGCCTATTGCCGGACAGAGAACTTAAACACCGTTTTACTGCGATATTCCTCCCCGACATTTAAAACTGTTGATGGAAATGAATCTTGGTTGGGTGAGTCTGGGTAATGTTGAGTTTCAAGGCACAAACCTGTTCTTTTAGAATAGACACTATTCCCTTTTCCAATAGCTTGGCCATCAAGAAAATTACCAGAGTAGAATTGAATTCCAGGTTCTGTGGTATGAACATCCATTACTCTACCTGAGTGTGTGTCATAGGCCGTAGCAGCAAATTTTAGCCCCTGGCCTTCGAGAATCCAACAATGATCAAACCCACCTCCGGTTCGTATTTGTGGATGATCTGCATCAATATCTCGTCCAATTTTTTTCGGAGTTTTAAAATCAAAGGGTGTTCCGACCACCTCGGCCAACTGACCGGTTGGTATAAGTGTGCTATCAACAGGAAGGTATTTGTTGGCGTTTATTTGTAATTCATGGTCAAGTACGTCACCATCGCCCCTCAGATTAAAATAGGAGTGTTGAGTGAGGTTGATTACTGTTTTTTTATCAGTTATGGCGGAATAATCAATCTCCAACTCATTTTCATTATTTAGAAAGTAAATAATGGAGACATTTAAATTCCCTGGATATCCCTCCTCCATATCTTTACTCAAATAAGACAGTTTGAGCCCGACACCTTTTTCCGAATCAAAGGGAGTGACATCCCAGATTACCTTATCAAATCCAATAAGACCTCCATGGAGATGGTTGCCTATATTATTTACGGCCAAAGAATAATTAGTACTGTCCAAGGTGAATTTCCCTTTCGCAATTCTATTTCCATACCTCCCAATGATTGCACCGAAATAGGGGCTTTGATCGAGGTAATCCTGAAGGTTGTCAAATCCAAGCACTATATCGGCCATTTTTCCATCTCGATCAGGGGTTTTTAGAGAAGTTATAATGCCACCAAAGTTGAGAACCGTCATCTCCATTCCACTTGAATTAGCCAAGACAAAATATTTCACCTCTGTGCTATCTGGCATAAAGCCAAAACTACCATCCGATATCATACTTGTTTTTGAAATTTGATTTGAAGAATTGCAGCCTACTATAATCAAGAATATATATATGTGTTTATTCATATTCATTGATTGGACGTAATTGTTATGGTTTGACTGGGCAAATAACCAATTCGATGCGCAATGATCTCTATGGTCTCTCCTTTAGGTATTAGCGTTGGCTTTTGATAAACCTCCCAGGATTTTTCATCTAAATTTTCCACCGTACTTTGAATACGATAACCAATGGACGCACCACTTGTTTTACAGCTGATATTCAATTGATTCCCATTGAATTGAGCTATGGGGTTGGATGTTTTTGGTTGCTTACCCTCCGGCCAAAACCTTTTAATCAATTCTGATTCAGGAATTAATCCGGTATCATTGATTGATTCGGTCCAGGAGTTACAGGCATCCCTTAACTCTTTGAGTTTATCTGAGAATTTGGGATTGTTTGCCAAATTCTTAACCTCATGAGGATCATTCCAAGTATCAAATAGTTCCTCTTCAGGTTTGGTCTCCCTGAACCACAATTTTTGCTCCGGTGTGAGTTGATTTAAATCTCTTAGACGATATAGTTCCTGCATAATTGGCTGTTGATCTCTATAGGCCACCTGAAGAAACATGGGCTTTTCAGGATAATGGTATTTAATATACTTGTATCGTTTGTCTCTGACAGCACGATTTCGATCATAGACTTCATCAAATCTATCAGCTGCCGCAAAAATGTATTTCGGCTCATTTTCTCTAATATAGCTACCCAGGAAGGCCTTTCCATCCATGTAGTCCGGAGGTTTCACGCCGGCAAGTGAGAGCATTGTGGGTGCCAGGTCTATAAAGCTGATGAGCCTCTCGTCTCTTTGATGTGCAAATAATTGGTCGGGGAACCGGATAATCATCGGCACCTTCAATCCAGACTCATGAAGGAGCCTTTTTTGTCGGGGAAGTGGTCCTCCGTGATCGGTATACCAAATGACAATCGTACTGTCCATTAAACCATCGTCCTCCAATTGCCGGAGAATCTCACCTACCTGAAAATCCATTTCCAGGATATTGGAGTACATTCTTTTGATGTCACGCCTGCCAATCTCAGTGTCAGGCAAATAAGGAGGAACCGGTACAGCCAAATTTTGGTCAACCCAAAGTGAGTCATCGGCCTTTGCCCAAATTCTTGACTCATGGGTTACACCAAAGTTGAAAATTGAAAAGAAGGGCTTTCCTTTTGGCCGGTTGCGCCAGTGAGCCTCTGAGCTATTCTCATTCCAGGCGGTGGGTGTTTTGACAAATTGATAGTCCTGCTTGGCATTATTAGTACAGTAGTAGCCTTCAGTTCGCAATATTTCAGAAAACATCCTAACCTCAGGTCCGGGAATCGCTTCATAAGGGGTAAATCCTTCGGGGAGGGATTTATAACCCAAAAGGGCTTCTTGAGAAGGTCTTCCGGCATACCAGGGACCTGTTCTCATATGACCTGCTCCAATCGAATTTGGATACATTCCTGTAATTATGGCTGCTCTTGCCGGAGCACATACAGGAGCAGGAGCATAGAAGTTATCATAGGAAACGCCCTGATTCGCTAATCGATTTAGGACAGGTGTAACTATTGTGGAGTCACCAAAAGCAGGAATGTTAGGACTCATATCCTCTGCAACTAACCAAAGGATATTAGGTCTGAAATTGAGTCCTGGATTTAAAACTCTAGTTGACTCGCTTGTCAATACGGGTCGGTCTTTGCAAGATAAAACCCCACAGAGTATGACAATAAGGAATCGCTGACCAGCGGTCATTTTGAGATAAAGAAGGATTTAAACATATTTCTTCAAGATATCTTGTACGAATGCTATTGTAATTACCATTTGTCCCAAATAAGGAGGGCATTTGTTACTTAATGGACTGTATTAAACCCAGACTCTTTTCAAAAACTCAATCCAATTATTATGCATTATATTATTAATATCACCGGATGAATAGCCTCTCTTAGTGAGTAATTCAGGTATTTTTTGAAGGTCAGCTATGGTCTCGAGATCAGATGGGCATTGTTCTTTACCAAAAGCACCATCGAGATCTGTTCCAATACC
>JAJCYL010000689.1 GCA_029262955.1 Cytophagales bacterium
AATCATGTGTAGAATAAAGGCGTAATCGCCCTTGCTTTTGGGAGGCACTCCACGCAAGAACCGTCTATAACGATCTGCTTCGGCATCCTCATGCCCCCACTTATCCAAGGAAAAGGGAGGATTGGCTACCACGACATCAAACTTTCTAAGGCTATCCCCTTCCAGCAGCAACGGATTATTGATGGTATCACCCCACTCAATATCCGCAGAGTCCATGCTATGCAAAAACATATTGAGCTTGGATAGTGCCCAGGTATCGCCATTACTCTCTTGTCCAAACAGTGAAAAATCATTCGAAGGTTTGCCCTCCTTATCTGTGACTTCTTCCGCCACCGTAATCAGCAAGGAACCCGAACCACAAGTAGGGTCACAAATACGTGCACCGGCTTTAGGCGCAACAAGTTTTGCCAACAGCTCAGAAACCTCGTGCGGGGTATAGAACTCCCCGCCTTTTTTACCAGCACCTGAGGCAAATCGCTCGATCAAGTACATGTAGGCATTGCCAATGAGGTCCTCCTTTCTGCCTAATACTGATGGTCTGAAATCCAAAATGGGATTGGCAAAATCATTAATTAGATTTTTGAGCCTGCGATTTCGGTCTTTGGTCTGACCAAGCTTTTCAGAGTTAAAGCTTATGTTTCTGAATACTGCCTCCAGTTTCTCCAGGTTTTGATCTTCTATTTTGGCTAATACCTTGTCAATTTTCTCTCCAATATCTGAATCGTTACGATGTTCATGCAGATAGTCAAAAGTGCAATCGTCAGGAAGCACAAAAAGCTCACGTTTCATTTTACGCTTGAGTAATTCATCATCATCTCCATATTGTTTACGATACTCCTCCTGCTTGTCCTTCCAAGAGTCACTGAGGTATTTGAGGAACATGAATACCAGAATATAATTCTTGTACTCAGATGAGTCGAATGCCCCTCGAAAGGTGTCGCAGGCCGCCCAAAGGGTGCTGTTGATTTGATCTTGTGTTATTCTCTGTTCCATTACTTGTTGTATTGCGGTTTTTTTGACTGAATCCATTCTTGTTCCTTTTGCAATCTTTCAGCTTTGTCAGAATTTGGCAGGAGCTCATATACTAATTTCTTATTCTTATTCGATTGCATGAATTCCTTCAATTCCTCGTTTTGTTCAGAGTTATTGAAATGTGCTCCAGTCCTTTCTTGTAAATTATCCGTCTCCCCAACATATCGACAATTTATTGGCTTGCCAGTGTTTTTATCAGAAGCATAAATTGCATAAACAGCCTTCTTGTTAGGTAATGAGTCTGTTGTATTTGTTGAAATATTAATCTGTTCCATAGCTTAATTATTTAAAGATTCTGTTAATAATGTATTTACTAGTGCTATTCTACTTTTCTTCAATTGCCCCAGGAGTTGCTGCTCCTTTAAAGATAATGTAGTTATTTGTGAAATAAGTTTCTGTATTTTCAAATCCGGCAGTTGAACGTTAATCCCTTCGACAGTATCCCTGTTCACATTTGGAATATAAGTTCCTGCTCTATTGTCTTTGATGTATTGCTGTACAGTTTGCTGATTGAGATACCAAGTCAAGTATTCAGGGACTACTTTTGTTTGGTCTGGCCTTAATACAAAAAATGCAGAAGCCGCTACTACACGTTGATTTTCCAGATTGAAGGTTACCGCATGGTTATTTGATCCTTTGGATATGAATAAGACGTCTCCTGTTTGAAGTAAGTACTTGGGTGGAATAGATGAAGAATCAACTTTGATGAGATTTAGATTTATTCTTGTGTAATCATTCTCTAGGTCTTTCATCTGTATGACCCCTATATTTCCAATGGGATCATTCTCTACCTTACTCCTGAAAGAATAACCAGAAAATAATTCTTCTAAAACACTTTTTATATTTACCATACTATACATTACATAATAGCTTTACTGCAAATATAATAGAAATAATCAAATGAATCGCATATTTAATTACGTAATGCTTAGGATGCGTCTATTTTCCTATGAATCGATTGGCGTAAAAACTATAGATTTGCACTAAATGGACTCATTTGGGTTAGCAATAGGAATTATCGCAGGTATCATTGCAATTGTAACTGCAGTAATCAAATTCATATCCTGGATTAAAAACAGGAGTAAAGCATCGGGCAAAGTCTTGAAAGTATTCGAGAGAGACAAGAATATTTTTGGCATCTATAAAGACGGTACGGAAAGACAACTTACATTTCAGGAAGCGGATCTAAATTCCATTCTGGTTAGAAAGAAGTCCAAAGTCGTTTTTCTTAGATCGGAAAAAATCTCCTCAAAGACAGAATACACAAGGTACAAACTGATGACCTTGGATGTGTCAACAACTGAAGAACGCATTCTTTTAGATCAAAAACCATATCGTGATGGTAATGATTGGACGTTTGAGATCCTCCAACCCACTAGTCTCACCATATCACCCGATAATTCTAAAGTTATTTTCATTATCGAAAAATATGTCACAGGTTCTGAACTAGTTCAGGTGGACCTTAACACAGGTAAGTTTGACGACTTGTTCTCTGCAGAGAAATTTGATATAATCAGATCAGGTAAATACAGGAATAAATTCCTTGTGGGCGTAAGTGAGATTAGAAATGAGGGGAGACAAACTTATTACAAAGTTTGTGACTCCAGAGGAGACGTGTTACATGAGTTTGTTGATTACGATGAATACATGGTTTTTCGAAGCAAGGCACTAGTGAGTAAATGATGTTAGACCAATTGTTTTATCGCACCCATTTGCCATTCCCTCTACCTTCCCTCCTGCCAAAAATGTCAAAAGAGTGCTCTGTTCTTACCAAGAATTAATGTGTAAAATTTAAAGTGTCGAATGGCTAAACCCTATGAAAACTATTAATGCTGCTGCTCAACCGAAGCTAGATTTAACATAACGTAGGACATTATATAACAAACCCATAGGAAGTGACGATCAGTCGAACCGGGAAATACGGCCAGCTTGCTGGTTAACTATAAAATCAGTTATCGGACTGTTGAGCTTGCCGAAGTGAGTACGATAACGGCACTGATTTTATGTTAAAGTATTTCCCTTAACATGTATTGTTAATTCCATATCACCTTCACACCCGTCACTTCCTCCAACCCGCAAACCGAATTTGTTAATATAATTCGATATTATGTTAAGCAGCAAAGCTGCACATCAAGGCCGGCTTTTACCCCACCGTTTTGCCGGGCCAACTCTGGAAGTTCCATTTAACATGATAGCTTCATAGCTCATGCTCCCCTACAAATACTTATAAAATGTCAATTAAAGGTTTAGAAAGAAAGGCATCGATATAAGATTCAATTCCTGCGGTAAACCAAGATTCTTTAGTAAACCTTTGAGAATCTAATTGAAACATTGGCCCTTGTTGTTCATTAACATTCAGAAAAACGCCATTTCCTTCAGTGAAATTTCCAATCTTATGGATTGGAATCTGATATTCCTCACCAATATCCATTAATTGACTTAAGTTTTTTTGATCTGTACTCCCTATCAATTGCCAATCCCCCCAGCCAAATAAGGTCCTGATCGGATCAATTCCCATTTCCACACAAACACTAACAACAATTTCCGGCAATTTTATTCCATCCAAGTCTATTAAAGCCTTCAACCCATTCATTTCGGAAAGTTGCGCTAATGTTGGGTACAAACCATCAGAATTATCCATACATGAACTTAATAAATTCAAACTGGCTAATTTTTGAGCTATTCTGATCTTTGGTTTGGGTCTAAGAATGTTTCTGAGAAGTATTTCCTCATTCTTTTTTTCTATTTTAATGCTGTTGCGAACAGAGAGTACTCCGGACCAAAATAACCCTAGATCTCCAATAACAACTATGGCATCACCCAAGCTTGCACCATTTCTTGAAAATGATTTACCTTGATCACATATACCAAATGCTGTTGCGGATAGTTGAATATTTGGACTTTCCTTGATATTACCACCAATCACATTAGTACCGCAGAGTTCACAGCATTCATCAATCCCATCAAGTAACCTATTGAAATCATTAATTAGCATTTCATTTGGCAAAATCAATGAAGTAAGCAAACCTAAAGGTCTTGCTCCAGATGCGGCTATATCACTTAAATTTATCGTTGAAAGAAGCCAACCTCGGTAATAGAAATCATTAAACCCCAAAATTGACGCCATTGGTTCTGGGCAAGGATCAGTTGTCCCTACCAAAAATCCTTCACCGCTCCCTTTTTTGATTTCAGATATTAAAGCGCAATCATTACCGAAATATTTTATTCCTTTGTTTTTATACCGTGGAGATAAGATTTCATTAATAATCCTTCGCTCCCCTAAATCTGATAACACATCAGCCATAGCTTTTAAATTTTCTCATTATGTAGATTTTTTCTTTGTGTATTACAGGGGTTAAACTTCTTTGTTTTGATATAGATCTTGTAAGTACTTCACAAATTTCGAATCCAATTCCTGTACACGTTTTTTCGAATTCATCCAAAAACGATTCATGTTTTGGTGATTCAGCAATCACCACGCACATATACGCCCCAGGTTTAATTACTCTAAATACTTCTAAAAAAGCTCCTTTCATCTCAGCCACATAATCAGTTTTGGACTTCTTTCTTCCCCTTTTGAACCTAGCTCCTATCTCCTTTGATTTCAATTGATCAATATTCTCATCAAACTCGAACCATAAAAATGATAAGCGCTGTGCTCTGACATAATCTGTCATATTGTAATAAGGAGGAGAAGTGACAACAAGATCAAATTCTTCGTCCTTTATGCAGCTTAGAAGTTCGAGATTATTTCCCTGCAATAGTTCGATATCTTTATACTCAATGACACTATCTTGTAAAGTTTGGGATTGCTCCTTCAATTTCTCGGCATTCACTGAATATTCGTCAATTTTCTTTTTGAACTTATCAATCGCTTTTTTGTATTTAAATTCTTTAGGTTTTACATTGTCACATATCCAACCCCAATGTTTGTCTTGACTACAGCAATACCTTAATATCGATGAGAATGCCGCTTTGGCTACAATTTCATATCTATTATTACTTAATTGGTTGATCGCATTCCATAATGCGCCGAGCTCTATTAGGGTGTCTTTATGATACCATTTTTCATTTTCTTCCAAATTTGGTATTCTCAATGTTTGGCTACGAAAAATGGAATCCTCTTCCGAATCACTGCTAATTTCTTTAGCCTTGGTAATTAACTGATTTCCAAATTCATTGAAATCAGATTTCTCAAAAGAAATTAATTTAGCCTGACTAATTAATATTGCAATTGGATTGATGTCTATTCCAAGAGCCCTTCTACCATGTTTAAAAGCTTCAACCACCGTGGTGCCACTACCAGAAAATGGGTCCAAAACATTATCTCCAGGCTTACTAAAATAATTGATTAATATCCCAGCAATTTGTGGAACATATCTAGCAGGATACCAATGATAGGAGGAAAATCCCTCAACCTTATGTTTTCCAGTGAAATCCCAATCAATTTTTCTTAATTCAATAGAATATTTCTCCTTGTACTGGGAATCCATATATTTCTTCCTTTTTGGGGTTAATTTTTAATGTGGATTGTAAAAAACCCCACTCATCTAGAACTTTAATTATTTCACTTTTTGTATGATTGGAGGTCTTCTTTCTTCTACTAGTAAAAACTCCAATAATTGTAGAAAAGCTGGTATTTCCAAAGTCAACTATATTGTAGTCGTTAATTCCCTTTTTTGTTTTTAATGATAGTTTTTTTGAAAATGAGCCTTTGTCATAAAAAGCATAAACACTACATGGAAAATGTAATTTGTTTTCTATATCATGTTCAAGTTCACTTCTAACCTCTGGATGTCTTAAATCTCTTTCGACTTTCTGAACGGAGTACCATCCGATAAATAAGGTATCATAATAATCAGCTATTGCAAATCTTTGAGCAATAGTTTTTGTTTGATCCCAGCTCAGGAACAATCTTAGAAGTTCTTCATCAGTAAAGAACCAATGATCTTCCTTTAATAAATCACCTTTTAGCGCCTTTGATATACAATCCGTCAGCATTGCCTGTCCGCTCAAGCACCATTCGTCAAATGCTAAAACCTGGTAAGATTTTTTCCTATTTAACATCCAATCATCTATTAAGGGTAGGTTTCTTTCCTCAAAAATAAAACCATCCTTATCAATTTCAATTGTAGATAAATATCCCTGCAATGAGTTTATTTCAGGCTTTAATCCCAGGAATAATGACATTCTAAAAACATTATCTAAATTATCTATATCGATTGACCCTGCTAATAATTTTCCCATTTCCGAATTCCCTTCAATAGTTTCCACGACTTCTTTTGGATTAATTGAGAGCTGATCGAAGACATTGAAAAGTTCCAAAGAGTTGGAAAAATATATTTGATGATATCTCTTTTCTAGTCTATATGTTCCGTTGCAAATATCCCTTACAATTTTTTCATGATTCCACCCTTTAATGGCATAGAGTTGATATTCGAATAAATGGCCGAATGGTGGAGTTCCAATATCATGCAATAAGGAGGATACTAGAAAATTATTATATTCCTCTTTTGTATAAACTTTTAAGAATTCTTCTTCAAGAATTGAAGCCAAATGAAATACTCCTAAAGTGTGGGTAAATCTTTTTACATCACTTAGAGCTGAACAAG
>JAJCYL010000690.1 GCA_029262955.1 Cytophagales bacterium
CATTCCCCTGATTCTCAAGGTTTTTTAAAACAACGCAGGTATCGGAAACATTTTTTGTTTTCAGTGTCTCTTCATAGTCTACTTTAGGTTCTTCCACCGTCAGAGGGCTTACCTCTTTCTTACTCCTGGAAACATCATCAATCACATAGACGTCTTCTGTAATAAAGTATTTTAAAAACTTTGAATCCATTTATCAAATTTGACAAAGCAAAATATTAAAGCCTGCTTTCTTTTTTTACCTTTTCACTTCAATCTCAACTAAATGACGCGAATAATAATAGTTACTGTCCTAATTCTCATTAACATCTGCGACGGCTACGGTCAAAGTGATGCTGAAATGATCCGAAAAGTCTACGATGAGGTGCTGCAAAATGGGCAGGCTTATGAACAATTGCGATTTCTTACCAAACAAATAGGTCCCAGGCTTACGGGATCACCTCAAGCCGCTGCTGCGATAGATTGGAGCAAGGAAGTTATGGAAGATCTTGGTTTTGACAATGTGTTCTTGCAGGAAATGATGGTTCCACATTGGAAAAGAGGAGAAAAGGAGATTGCTAGAATTGTAAACTCTGAGAAACATGGTACGGTGGAATTAGACGTGACCGCACTGGGTAATTCGATTGGCACAAGTCCGAAAGGTGTCCTCACCAATGTAGTTGAGGTCAAAGACTTTCTCGAATTACTTAAGCTTGGAGAGGAGCAGGTAAAAGGGAAGATTGTCTTTTTCAATCGCAGAATGGACCCTAAATCTGTCAACACTTTTGCGGCATACGGAATGGCTGGAGATCAAAGACGATCCGGACCATCTGAGGCGGCCAAATTTGGGGCTGTTGCAGTGATTGTCAGATCATTAACGCAGGTAATAGATGACAACCCACACACTGGGGGAACAAGATACGAGGATGAGAATACTCAAATTCCTGCAGTAGCGATTAGTACAGAAGATGCCGAGTTTCTTAGTTCATTACTTAAAGAGGAGCCCGATTTGACTTTCTATCTTCGCTCCAACGCAATGATGGACAAAGAAAAAATCTCCCATAATGTTGTCGGTGAAATCAAAGGCAGTCAATATCCGAATGAATACATCGCCATCGGTGGCCACCTTGATTCCTGGGATCTTGCTGAAGGCGCTCATGATGATGGAGCCGGATGCGTCCAGTCTATTGAGGTCTTGCGGGCGTTGAAAGCAATTGGCTATAAACCAAAACGAACCTTGAGAGCGGTCATGTTCATGAATGAAGAGAACGGACTGAGAGGTGGTAGAAAGTATGCCGAACTGGCAGAGACCAATAAGGAAAAACATACAGCCGCCATGGAATCCGACCGTGGTGGTTTCACACCCAAAGGTTTTACACTTGACATGGATGAACAAAAGATTCAGCGCATCCACGGATGGAAAGATTTATTTAAACCTTACGAAATATTTGTGTTCGAGGCTGGTGGAGGCGGAGCAGATATTGGTCCACTAAAAAGCCAGAATGTACCTCTTATCGGTTTCAAGCCGGACGATCAGCGGTATTTCAAATATCACCACACCGCAATTGATACTTTTGATAAAGTAGATGAAAGAGAGCTGCATATGGGCGCAGCTACCATGGCGGCGTTGGTTTATTTGATAGATAAGTATGGGTTGTGAAAAAGAAAGCCACGAATTCAATAACACTCTCCTTCTTTCAATTCGTGGCTGCTAATTTTGTCGCTCAAAAGAGAAAACATACAATCCGTTGTCAATATCAGAAACGTAAATATTGCCTGTCCTTTCATTGACATAAACTCCAAAAGCACCCTGAAAAGCGAAGTCTATTCCGGTGCCTCCAATAGCATTAGTATCAAACTGATCTAGCAAAACCGGGTTTGAAGGATCCTCAATATTGTAAACTCTAAGACCGGCATCATAGTGGGCTGCGTATAACAACCCATTTCTTATATATACATTATGCGCTACAGTCAAGTTATCGGATATTGTGCTGAGCAATGTCGGATTAGCAGGGTCACTTACATTCCAAAAGGACAAGTCAAAACCGTCAACATTGGGAAGTTTGGTTTCATCGGAGATGACCAGAATATTGTTATCCTCAGTAGCCCAGCCGCAGTGGTGGAATATATTCGTTTCACTAATCCTTCCCAGCTCAATTGGTGAAGCCGGATTAGATACATCATAAATGATTGTTCCCAAATCTGTATGATAATCATATAGCCGATCCCCAATGACTGTGGCGTCATGGCCTTCTTTTGATTCAGAGTCTTTCCACACAAACACAGGATCACCGGGACTCTGGTTTAAATCGTAAATGTATAATCCTTCTCCATCAGCCTTATCTTGTAGATACATAAATCCTTTTTCATCAATAAACACATTATGTGCACGGGGAAATGTACCAACCTGAACAGGGATTTCGGGATTTGAAATATCATATATCAGACTTGAGCCAGGAAAACCATGACCACCATTTGGGATATACAAATAGTTATTCCAAACTTTCACATCAAATCCTAATACATCCTGGATAACCGAGACAGTCTCCGGATTACCCGGGTCGGTTACGTCAACGATAGTTACGCTGCCAATAAGGTTATTGTCAATGAGACTGGAAAAATCTCCGATAATGGCATATTCACGAACTCCGTTTTGGTAGCCCCAAACATCGGTGATCAGAACACCTTCTATGGGATGCCTTGATAACATACTTAAGCCACCAAGCGCAGGGTTAGGCTTGTTATCATCTGTCGATGGATCATCGTCAGAGCATCCTGATAAAATCATAAAAGATAACAGGAATAGAAACCCGGCATTCTTGTAAATGTTTTTGGAAAGAAGAAGAATGAATGAAGCTGAATTTCGCATGGCGCAAACATTATGATTTAAAATCGGAAGCTTCTTCGAAGAACTTTTGAATTGTTCCGTCATATAAAATAACAACAGAAATGAGAATTGCCCTCCATTAATTAGGACGAAGCCATTCTCAAATCTGCCAATATGCCCACCGTGTAAGGTGGTTTTAAGTCATCTAACTTTCAACTTGAACTGAGGACTATGATGCTATCAATGGGGTCAAACCTTTTTTTCATGTTTAAATTCGTGAATTCGTGGCTTTTACTCACCCCAACCACCCTTGTACTTCCTCCATTGTAGGATTCTTGACATCATTCAACTTCATTTTCTTTCGCATGCCACAAACGTCATTGAACAATTTGGCTTCCTTCTGCCCTTTTAGAGTTTCTATGGTAGTAATCCCCAGTTTTTGAAGAATGGGAACCAATTCTGATCTCACACCTTGTGCTTCAAAATTTGCAATTGTAGCTTCAATGATCCTAACCTCTGGCTTCATTTGTGGAAAGAAGATCACATCCTGAATGGAGGTGGAGTTCGTCATTATCATGCTCAATCGATCTATTCCAATTCCTAATCCCGCTGTAGGAGGCATACCATATTCGAGTGCCCGCAAATAATCTTCATCAACAACCATCGCTTCATCATCGCCTCTTTTCCCCAATTTTACCTGCTCCTCAAATCTTTCCCTTTGATCAATAGGGTCATTCAATTCAGAGAACGCATTGGCAATTTCTTTCCCATTGCAGATAGCCTCGAATCGCTCCACAAGCCCAACCTTTGATCGATGTTTTTTGGCAAGTGGTGACATCTCAATAGGATAGTCGGTGATATAGGTTGGTTGAATCAGGTTGCGTTCCACGTTTTCTCCAAAGATTTCATCTATAATCTTGCCTTTACCCATAGAATCATCCAAAGGAACTTTAAGCTTTTTAGCTGTCTCCCTTAATTTCTTTTCATCCATTTCTGAGATGTCGATGCCCGTGTATTCCTGTATTGCTTCAAACATGGTATATCTCTTCCATGGTCTTTGGAAGTTAATAATGTGTTCCCCGCATTGCACCTCAGTAGTCCCGTGTAAATCAATGGCCACTTTCTCAACCATCTCCTCAACAAGATCCATCATCCATTGATAATCTTTATAGGCGACATAAAGCTCAACCTGAGTAAACTCAGGATTATGAAATCTTGACATTCCTTCATTTCTGAAGTCCTTTGAAAACTCATAAACGCCGTCAAATCCACCAACTATTAATCTTTTGAGATACAATTCATTCGCAATCCTTAGATACAATGTCATATCCAGGGTATTGTGATGGGTCTTGAAAGGCTTGGCGGCCGCACCACCATACAAAGGCTGAAGTATAGGTGTTTCAACTTCGAGGTAGCCTTTATTATTCAGGAAATATCTCATTGAATTAACCAACCTGGTCCGCTTCACAAAAGTTTCCCGCACTTTAGGATTCACAACAAGGTCAACATATCGCTGTCGATACCGTTGTTCTGGGTCTTCAAACGCATCCCACACTTTCTTTTGACCAGCCTCATCTTCCGTAGACTTCACTATTGGTAGTGGCCTCAACGATTTCGTTAGTAATTTTAAATCAGTGACATGAATTGATATTTCACCAGTCTGGGTAGTAAAGACATACCCACTGACTCCAATAATGTCTCCTATATCAAGTAATTTCTTGAAGACAGTGTTGTAAAGTGTTTTGTCCTCATCAGGGCACAAATCATCTCGGCGGAGATACAGTTGTATTCTTCCCGTAGAATCCTGGATCTCAGCAAATGAAGCTGATCCCATTATTCTCCTACTCATTATGCGACCAGCTATCCTCACATCTTTATAATCTGTTTTCAGCTTCTCGTAATTTTCATGAATATCAGCGCTTGTGACATTCACTATAAAAGATTCTGAGGGGTAAGGGTTTACCCCGAGATTGGTTAATTCCTTTAATTCTTCCCGTCTCCTTAATTCCTGATCGCTTAATGCCATAACAGTCAATAGTTACAATTTTTGAAGCTGCAAAGCTAATAATTACAGTCATAGTTAATTGCTTGTTAAACAACCAACAGCTTGCTTCATTGGGACATCAGAATTTGTCATTACTTCTGAAAGAAGGTACTTTTAAGATCCATCCTAACCGACCATTGTTCCAGTAACGGAAAGTTGATTGAAATTTTGATCACTGAAGAGACTTAAGTAATTTTAAATTATGAAAAACGTCCAAATTATTCTCACTTTAATTCTATTTATATTTCTGTCAGCCCAGGTCAACGCACAGTATGAAAAAGACCTCCAGAAAGCCCAAGCCGCCTATATTGAGGGCGACTACGAAGGAGCAAAGAAGGATATTGACAAAGTCATAGAAAAGTCAATCAAGAAGCTCGGAGCTGAGAATAAGTTCATTCCGATTGCATTGATTCGACAAGCCATTATTCAGTCAGCACTGGGAATTTTAGTAGATGTTATCCCATTAACCGAGGAAGCGGTTGCAAAAAGTGAGCAGATAAATGGACTTGAAGCACCTGATCATGCCTTTATTCTAAAAGAGGCTTGCGAGACCATGATACATTACGGCAGTTTTCAACAGGCGGCAGTATACTTAGCAGGTGCCCGAGAAAGCTTTGAAAAAAGTTCAACGCTGAATGAAGAGCTGACTGCCGAATTGGACGTTTTAGAGGCTCAAATTTTATCTGGAAAAGGATATAACCGTGAAGCGCTACGCCTCATAAATCAGCAATTGACTTTTTATATGACTCAGGCGCTGGCCGATGCCGGGTCTAAGAAAGAAAATAAAGTGGCTAATCGGGATTATGCCACGCTGATGATTACAAAAGCCAACACCTTCCGCAAGATGGGTAATTACTTAAGCGCCGATTCAGCTTTTGTGGCTACCGATGCCTGGGTAAGGGACAATTTAGGTCGGGCAGATTTAAATTATAGTCTCAATAAATATTACAACACCAAGTTGCTCGAAGAAAGTGGATTAGAAGCTGCAATCGCAATTGACATGTATGAGAAAGCGCATGTACACTTACTTAGAAGATTTCAACCTTCTCACTGGCTAGCTCTGGAATTAAAAGAAAGAATAACTGCCGGTTACCTCAAGGAAGAAAGAGCACCCAGATATCAAAAGGCAAGGGATGATTATGAGAAAACGACCAAAAAGAACTATCCAAAGAAAAGTGTCCATTTTATCAAAATGGATTTGGTGGAATTTGACTTAAAAATAGCTACAGAATCCACAAAAAATCTTGATAATAAAGTGCAGGAATTATTAGCTCATGAGGCAATGCCTGTCAACCACATCAGGCGAACTGAGCTGCTTGAGTATGCATTTAATGCGGCCATGTTAAAAAAGAATTACGCCAATGCTGAATCTCATTTGGAAGAAATCGCTTCAATCAAAAAGGAACTATATGGTGAGGATGCCCCAGAATATCATTTGTCCAAACTTAAGTTGGCCAATTTCTATGTAGACTTTACTGATAAATTTGCTGAAGCAAGTGAGACCTATAAAACTAGTTTTGAGGATTTCGTGGCTGATGAAATCACAGAGGGACATGTAGATTACATTGAAATCCTCAACCACATGGCCACTTACTATGAAGCCAATGACTACTATGTAGAGGCTTCGGAGATTCTTGACAAAGCACTTCTGGCAGCGAGAAAAAAGTATGACAATGAAGATATGGCTTATGCCATTGAACTGGAAAAAATTGGAGCCCTACAATTAAACCTGGGAAATTATGATCAGGCAACTGAAAACATCGATCAGGCAAAGAAAATTTTAGGCAATCGTCGCAGTGATGCCAATCCTCTATTCTATGCAAAAACACTTTTCACTGAGGCTAAGCTTTTTGCAATAAAAGGTTTATATGATGAGGCTGGAGATAACCTTAAAGAAGGAGAAAAAATACAAAAAGATGTAGGAGCAAGTATTGAAGTGTTTGCCGTTTCCTCTGATGAGGACCTGGCTGGCCTGCTAATTAATGTTGGTCGATTTGGTGACGCAGATAAACTTTTAAAAAATACTTTGAAGAACACCGAAAAGAGATACGGCCCTGAAAGTCGCTTTATGATCGCTCCACTCAATTTAATGGGCAGGTTGGATTTGCTTAGAGGTGATTATTCGGAAGCCCAGAATAAGGCTAACAGAGCCTATGGCATTGCTGGTAAAATATATGATGAGTTTTCGACTAAAAATGTACCAAGCCTTCAATTACTTGCGGAAACACATTCCATCATTGG
>JAJCYL010000691.1 GCA_029262955.1 Cytophagales bacterium
GGCTGTAGATAAAAACCTTGCCGTTTCCTACAACCTTGATGAAGTGAAGATTTCACAAATTTTGAGTAATCTAATAAGCAATTCTATCAAGTTCACCGAAAAAGGGCACATTGATATTCGTGTGGACAAAGTCAGTGGAGGAGATTTGGTTGATAAATTAAAATTTGAGGTTAGCGATACCGGAGTTGGGATACCGAAGTCTGATTTCGAGAACATCTTTGACAGCTTTACTCAGCCTAAACAACTTACTACACGAACTGAAGGAGGTTCCGGGTTAGGTCTTGCTATCGTCAAGAAGTTGGTGAGTTTGCATGATTCAGAAATTATATTGGAAAGTACCGTTGGCAGGGGCTCTACATTTTGGTTTGAAATTGAATTAGAGCAGGCTACACTAAGAGAGAAGCCTATCACGGATCAATCAGATCAACTGAAAGGATATAAGGTACTTATAGCAGATGATATGATGATCAATGTGATGGTTGCCAGAGAATTACTCAGGTCATGGGGTATGACCATTGATTATGCAGAGACCGGTGTGGAGGCTATAGAAAAAACAAAGAAGACCAGGTATGACTTCATTTTGATGGACATTCACATGCCCGGAATGGATGGATATGAAGCAACTAAACTCATCAAACAGCCCCACAACCCCAACTTTGATACACCCATTTTTGCTCTGACAGCTGACGTGACAGCAGATCAGCGTAAAATGGATAGTTCCTATTTCGAAGAGTTTATGCTTAAACCTATTGAGAGGGATAAACTATTCCAGGCATTTCTTAATTTATCCCTAGCTGGGAATAAGCAAGTTCCGGTGCACTGATTTTTTTAATGAACATGATAGCTGTTCTTTGCAATATTCTGTAAGCCTGTCATAAAATTTTTAAACAATTGGGAGGTAGGCTTAATTTAGATCTTTAAAAGAAAAGGATGGATTTACAATTAGCAGGAAAAAGAGCTTTGGTTACGGGCGGTACTGTTGGTATTGGCCTTGCGGTAGCTGAAGGATTGGCATCAGAAGGCGTGCACCTGGTGCTATGTGCCAGAAATGAAGAGAGGCTGCTTGAAGAGGTCGAGCGAATTAAGCAGCAACACGGAGTAGAGGTAAATGGGATTAGAGCTGATGTAAGTATCGCTGAAGATATTGATCACGCCATTGCTTACGTCAAAGATAAATTCGGCAAGTTGGACATTCTCATAAACAATGCCGGGACGGGTAGTAATGAGACCATTGCAAATGCACCAGATGACCGGTGGCAATACTATTGGGATTTACATGTGATGGCCGCAGTAAGATTATCCAGGGGGTTGATGCCATTAATGAAAAAAGCAAATGGTGGTGTGATTCTTAACAACTCTTCCATTTGTGCCAAACAGCCATTGGGGTATGAGCCCATTTATAATACTACTAAGGCGGCATTGTCCATGTTTTCAAAATGCCTTGCTAACGAGGCTATAACTCACAATATCCGTGTCAATACCGTAAACCCAGGGTTAATACTAACACCGGATTGGAAAAAAACTGCGACTGCTTTAGGCAAAGAGGAGGGGATAACCGCCGATGAATACCTGGACAAGCTGGCAAAAGCGAATACACCAATTGGTCGATTTGGCACACCTGAAGAACTGGCCAGATTTTTTGTGTTCTTGTGCTCTCCAATGGCCAGCTATTGTGTTGGATCAACTTATTATGTTGATGGAGGTTGGTTAAATGTAGTAGAGTAGCCTTAGGATTTGGAAGATAATTGAGCGTCATGTATGAGGGCAGCCGCCCCTAGAACTGCAATGTTGGGATCATCACTGATCTCAATGGTTAGGCGACCAACTACTGGGCTATAGGCAAATGTTTGCAATCGCTCGTAGAGGGAATCTTTGTAGAATTGGTAGGATTTACTGACTGAGCCCCCCAGAATGATTACCTCGGGGTCCAGCGAATAAAGAATACAAATCATACAATTTCCTATATGAGTACCTAGTTCCCGAAACATATCCAGGGCCTTGGGATCACCTTTCTCTGCAGCCTTAAAAGCTGCTTCTCCGGTTGTCTGGTGAACCCGCGGGAAAAACTGACCAGTAGCATATACCTCATAATTGTGATCCAGGTAGGGGAGCATCCCAAACTCTCCTGCACCGCAATTGTGACCATTATACAATTTGTTGTCGATGATAATCCCGGCAGCTAAGCCTGTCCCAATTATCAGTCCCATTACGTCTTTTCTACCTCTACCTTTGCCATAATATTTTTCGCCAAGGGCAAAGCAATTGGCATCATTGTTTATGTACACAGGAACCTTGAAATGCTCCTCCAGAATTGATTTTAAAGGGACTTCTTTCCAGGAAGGGATGTTTTGAATATCATAAAGAATGCCTTGGGAATCGACCAATCCGGGAACACCTACACCAATCCCTTCAATATCATTTTCGAAAACATCACTGATATTGGCAATGACTTCTTGCACAACCTGATCCTCTGTTCCCTGTGAGCTTATAAGTGCTCTCTCAGTTTGTAAAACAGATGTTCCCTTTATTCTTGATGACTGAACTTTTGTGCCTCCCAGATCAACACCAATTAGTTTATCATTAACCATTTAGTCCGCCTTTTTGCTTACAGTTTGATTGTTTATCAGTGGTTTAGACCAGAAACCAATGCTCAAAATATAGGCAAGCGGAATAAATAGAAATAACATGCCAAATCGCAGTCCAATATTATCACCAATCCAACCTACAATTAATTGGACAATAGCTCCCCCTGCTATTCCAGACACTAAAATTCCAGAAAATGATCCGTGGTGAGAACTTACTGAATTAAGGGCAAGTGAAATTATGATAGACCACATGACGGAAGCAAAAAATCCGACCATCGGAAAGCCTATCAATGCCATTTCTACTGATCCAAAAAGTCCAAAGGCTAGACTTATCATTGCGGCAATTGAAAACCCAATTAATACCTTTCTACTATCTACAAATTTTAACAGGACCAGGCCTAGCGCAGTGCCCGCCGTCATTAGCCCCCAAAAAGCTGAAATTGCATTTGCTCCCTGGGTTTGAGGATCGATATTGTGATAAGTCTGGAGAAACTCCGATACCCAATAAGATACTCCTTGTTCAGTACCGACATAGGAAAAAACCCCAAGAAAATAGAGGAGGACCATGGGTTGTTTGAGTAACTCCAAGTGGGTTTCAAGGGCACCAACCTTCTCATCATCTTTCAACTCTACGGCAGGAAAGTTTGTAAGGCCGATGATGACCACCATCAACAAACTCACTATTGCGAAAATCCAATAAAGAGATATCCATGATAAATCCGGAGGAACCAAACTAGATAGTAAGTCAATAAAAATACCGGCTTCACCTGAGGTATCAGCCATGTTGACCACGACATAGGAGTAGACCAAAGGACTTAAAAACGATGCAAGGCCAAAAAACAATTGTGCCATTACCGAGTTAAAAGCAAAGTTTGCTTCGCCTCCGGCTACCCTTAAAAGTGGGTTGATTGCCACTTGTAGAATGGCCATTCCGGTGCCAATCATAAACAAAGACATCAAATAGGTTGCAAAACCCGGAAAGGAGGCCAACAGAGTTGCACCAATGGATGAAATTAGGAAGGCAACAATCATCAGTTTCTTTTCTCCATATTTTTCTACCAGTATACCTGCGGGAATAGACATAACTCCGTAGGCAATAAAAAAGGCAAAGGGGAGGAGGGCCACTAAAGTGAGACTGAGATCGAAGCTTTCAATAATATCAGGAACTAAGGGGCCTATGATATTTGTCAGAAACGAAATGACAAAAAATGTAAGGACAATCAGGGCTACAATGTAGAGGTTTCTTTTCATTATATTGATTTAGAATATTTCGTTGAGACACCTGATAAGCAGAAATTATGAAGCCTACTCCTACAGCACTCGATATAGCTTAGGTTTTTTTCTAATAACAGGTAGTATCTATACGACTCTTTTCTTTACGATAGACAACTGCATTATATTAATGTACTGCAAACTCCATAGAAGTTTTGGTGAATAACTAATGTGTGATTATTTAAGCATGGGAAACATTCTACGAATGTCGTCATCACTTGGTTGAGTTCCGTACTCACAAATTTCAAACGCTTCGGCGTGCTTTACCTGTCCTGCTTTCTCTTTGCCATACCATTTCTCCAATGATTGACGGACTTCAGGTGTTATTTGTACAGCCCAATTTTTTGCCAGCCATTTCTTTCTTTCGTCCTTGTCATCAGGCACTTC
>JAJCYL010000692.1 GCA_029262955.1 Cytophagales bacterium
CCAGACAACAAGGAAGAAATGAAGTTATATCTGTTGAAAGTGGCTTTCAAGGAAGAGAATTTGAAGTAAGAGCCTCTAATTATGATGAGAATCGTCACTTCTTCTTAGGCCATTTTTTCCGTAACAACTATGAGAGGTGGCTAGCCGGGTTGCCACAGGTATTATCCGGAATTAACATCACCCGGGTGGAAGTGTACATCCTGAATAGAAACAATGACACTCAGACTTTACGGAATGTGGTGGCCCTGATGGACTTAGGAGAAGGCCAGCGCATATTTCAGAACAATAATCCTTCCGTAGGAAGTGGTAATCGCAATGAAGCTTCAAACGACGCTAATAACCTTTTTGCTAATTTAACTGGTACCCCGGGCATTCGAGATGTTGATCAAGTGAGTGGACTACTGGAAGGGGGTTCTTTCAATTTTGAACGAACAGTTGACTACGAAAGAATAACTGCGGCCCGGAAGTTGGACCAACGAGAGTATGTCATGCACCCTCAACTGGGATACATTTCCCTTTTAAGGCGATTGCAAAATGACGAAGTAATGGCCGTTTCCTATGAGTATACATTTAATGGTCAAAGTTTTAAAGTTGGTGAATTGACCGAAGATTATGCCAATCGACCTGAAAATGAGGTTTTATTGATGAAGCTCTTGCGTCCCACCCAAATAAATCCAAGAGTCCCCAGTTGGGATCTAATGATGAAAAACGTCTACAATCTTGGAGCCAACCAAATCGAAAGAGAGGGTTTTACGCTGCGAATTCACTACAGAGATGACTTAACTGGAGTTGATAACCCAAGTTTGCACCAGGGAGCCAGAACTAAGGATCAACAACTATTAAAACTGCTTAGTCTGGATCAATTGAATCCCAACAATGACGCCCAGCCAGATGGCAATTTCGACTATATTGAAGGTATAACTATTGATAGTCGGAATGGAAACATAATCTTTCCTGTACTTGAACCTTTTGGGTCAAGACTGGAAAGTTTCTTTGATCCTATTACTGAAATTAACCTCATAGATAAATTCGTCTATGATACGCTCTATCGAACCACGAAGGCAGACGCGGAACTGGTTGCTTCAAAGAATAAATACTTCATTCTTGGGCGCTTGAACGCCGGATCATCAAATGAGATTGCATTACCAGGTATCAACATTGCAGAAGGATCGGTAATTGTCACAGCCGGTAACACTCCTTTGACAGAAGGTCTTGATTATACAGTTGATTATAATCTTGGCAAGGTTCGTATTCTCAATGAAGGCATCCTGAGCTCCGGTAAACAAATCGACATTGCATACGAAAAAGCAGATTTATTTAATTTTCAAACCCGTTGGCTAACTGGGGCTCGGTTTGATTATAAACTAAGTGACAATGTTAATTTCGGGGCGACTATACTACATCTGAATGAGCGTCCAGGGGGAATTTCGAGATTTAGTGTTGGTAGTGAACCCACTAAAAATACCAAGTACGGATTTGATGTTAATGTAACAGATGAATCCCGTCTCTTGACAAAAATGGTTGATGCCGTTCCCTTCATTACTACCAAAGAAAAGTCTACAGTTACCTTCAGTGGAGAGTTCGCACAGATACTTCCTGGAACTTCCAATATTGTCGACGGTAAAGGGACTTCCTATATTGATGATTTCGAATCCGCGGCTACACCCTTCAATTTGGGAGGCAGTGGTAGTGTGCTCCGGTGGAAACTGGCAGCTACCCCGGAAACGGAAGACAATAGATTTGATTTATCAACAGATGGCAATGTCCTGGGCAACGCCTATCGAAGAGCCAAGTTAGCATGGTACTCAATCGATAACGTCTTTTATAGGGGTGGAGGGCCCAATAGGCCTGATAATATTGAGCGGGAGGATAGAGAAAATAATTATATCCGAGCTGTTGTCCCTCAGGAAATATTTCAACAACAGGACCGACAGGTCATAAATACTAACCTGCCCACCTTCGATTTGGCTTATTTTCCCGAAGAAAGGGGCCAATATAACTACAATCCAAACCTGGATGTAAATGGCCGATTACCTGATCCGAGATTAAATTGGGGAGGTATTACTCAAGGAATTAGCTCGGATGTCGATTTCGACAAGACCAATATTGAGTACGTCGAATTCTGGTTGATGGATCCCTTTACTACAGGGCCGACTGGAAGAGATGGCCTTTTTGGCTTAACCCCGCAAGAAGCGGTTACAGGAGGTGAACTGTATTTCAATCTTGGCAACATATCAGAGGATGTTATGAAAGACGGTAGGCATGCTTTCGAAAATGGCCTGCCGGCTGACAATTCCAACGATGTGATCACAAACGAATGGGGTCGGGTCACCAATAAACAGTTCCTAACAGAATTTTTTGACAATTCAACCAGTGCACGGGAGAATCAGGATGTTGGGTTAGACGGGGTAAGAAACGATGGTGAGATTTCTTTTTTTGAGCAACCATTTCTCAGTCAAATAAATAATGTCAGTGGCACAGCCCTAGACGAAATTAGAAGTGACCCATCCGCGGACAATTTTGTTCATTACCTGGATCCAATTCATAACGCTGACCAACAAGACAACAAGATTCTGGATCGCTATAAGAATTGGAATGGAATGGATGGCAATTCGGCTATAAGTAATAACCGGAATTTCACTACTTCAGGCACCAACTTACCCGACAATGAAGACCTTAACAATGATAATTCAATTACCGATTTAGAAAGCTATTATGAATATCGGGTTCCTCTAAGACCACAGGATTTACAGGTGGGTAGAAACAATATCGTAGACGAACTGGTAGATAGTGAAACAGGTACTAAATGGTTTCTATTCAGAATACCTGTTAGAAATCCCACCCGAATTCAGGGAAATATTGAAGGCTTCAAGTCCATGCGCTATATGAGAACGTACCTCACAGGCTTCGCCGATCCTGTGGTTCTAAGAATGGCGAAATTTCAACTGGTAGGTAGCCAATGGAGAAAATTCTCTGAGAACCTTTTTCAAAAAGGATATAATGAAGTGCCCGAAGAAAGTACATCAGACTTCCTTGTATCAGTAGTAAATATTGAAGAAAACAGCTCTGGTAGTGATCGAAGTTCGCCATATGAAATACCTCCAGGCATCAATCGGGATAGAGACAACACTTCTCCCATTTTTCGAAGAATCAATGAGCAGTCCCTTCAAGTTTGTGTTGATGATCTTGACGATAGGGATGCCAGGGCAGTTTACAAAAATGTAGACTTCGATTTAATTAATTATGGCCGTTTACAGATGTTCTTACATGCTGAAGGTCCAAACCTTCGGGATGATGAAGTAACCGGTTTCTTAAGATTGGGGACAGATTTTGTGGAAAATTATTACGAAATTGAGGTCCCGCTAAAAGTCACAGATTTTGGTACGAGAGAAAGTTTTGGCAGTAACCTTGATGAGCTGGTTTGGCCTGAGGAAAATGAGATTAACATTTCAATCGATGACCTGCTTACTCTAAAAGCGAGAAGAAACCAACTTAACGTCAGCCAGGAACTACTCTTTTCTGACTCAACAGGAAACCAAAAGATAACTGTTCGTGGCAACCCCGACATTAGTTCTGTTCAGATATTAATGATCGGTATTAGAAATCCGGAAAGTGCTGACCAGGCACCGAGGACGGTATGCTTATGGGCAAATGAACTTCGTGTTACTGATTTTAATAAAAGGGCAGGTTATGCGGCCAATGGTCGTCTGAATATACAGTTAGCTGATGTAGCAAATATTACCACTTCAGCCAGGTATGTATCCAACGATTTTGGGGGAATTCAACAGCGAATCTCAGAAAGAACCCGGGAAGAGACCAAGGAGTTTGACGTCTCTGCAAATATTAATATTGATAAAATGATTCCGGGCAACCATGGTGTAAAGATCCCAATGTTCGTAAGCCTTGAAAAAAGTGTGGCCACCCCAAAATTTGACCCCACAGACCCTGATACACCCTTAGAAAACTCGATAAACGCTTTTAACAACCCAACCGAAGGGGAAAGATTTTTGAAAAAAGTTCAGGACAGGTCCGAACGTCGGAGTATAAACTTTACGAATGTCCGAAAGGAAAAAGTCAACCCCGAAGCACGAAGCCACATTTATGACGTTGAAAACCTGTCATTCAGCTATTCGTTTAGCGAATTCAAAAGAACGAATGTCAATACTGAATCTTTCGTACAAAGGACTTATAATGGCGGTTTAGGCTATAATTTCAGTCCGGCTGAGTGGTCTATCGAACCTTTCAAAAATGTAGGTTTTCTTGACAATCCTTTTACGCAACTCATTAAGGATTTCAATTTTTCACCGATCCCAAACAACCTGAGTTTTCGGGGTGATTTGAATCGGCAATTCACTCGAACTCAACTTCGGAATGGTGATTTAACCACAGATGGAATAAGCCCCTTTTTCGAAAAACTCTTCACCTTCAATCGACTGTATAATCTTCGGTGGAACCTTACCAGAAGTTTAAGTCTTGATTACAGTGCCCGGGTTAATGCCATTATCGATGAGCCAAGTGAGATTGATGAAAATGGGAATTTATTAACTAAAAAGGAAAGGAAAGATTCTATTTACAGCAACCTCAAGCGTTTCGGAAGAACAAGGGATTTTAATCAGAATATCACCGCTACCTATCGTTTGCCTTTGGATAAATTCCCACTCACCGATTGGACAAGTGCAGATGTCCGCTATACGGCAGGGCTAGTATGGACTGCTGGTTCATTTCAACAAGCTGACACTCTTGGTAACACCATTCAAAATAGTCGAGAAAGAGGGGTTAATAGTAAACTTGATTTGGTCAAACTTTACAATAAGGTAAAATTCCTAAAAGACATCAATGTACCAGCCAGAAAACCAGCTCCAGGTCGTGGCAAACAACCGTCAGTTAACGATACCATAAGGGGCGGAACACCTGGTGTGGTTAAAGGACTTTTTAGGATGCTTATGTCACTCAGGTCTATCAATATGAATTACAGTGTAAGAGAAGGAACTACACTTCCCGGTTTCAAACCACGGCCCTTTTTATTTGGGTTGGAAAGAGGTTTCGATGCCCCTGGTTTCGGCTTCATATTTGGGGATCAAGATCCCGATATACGGCGAAGAGCTGCCCGCGAGGACTGGTTGGCTCAAAGTAGCGCTCTCACCATCCCTTTTTTACAAAACAAGACTACGGATCTTAGCCTTCGAGCTCAGGTTGAGCCATTGCGTGACCTAAAAGTTCAATTTGATGCCAAAAAGACGGTTAGTGGAAGCTTTCAGGAAACTTATCGATTCGATCCTTCGGCCGACCCAACTATTGATAATGGATTTAGATCTTTCACTCCCAATCGATCCGGTAGCTACAGCGTCTCATTCTTTTCCATCAAAACAGCTTTTCAAAAAAATGATACTTCCAACAATTCAGCAGCCTTTGAGAATTTTGAATCGTACCGAGAAATTATTTTAGATAGATTATCTGTCCTGAATCCAAGCGGGGAGTATGGTTCCAACTCGCAAGACGTATTAATTCCGGCCTTCATTGCCGCTTATAGTGATAAAAGCCCTGAAGACATTTCGTTGAATCCTTTTCCTAAAACTCCCATACCCAACTGGCGTATGGATTACGCAGGGCTCTCAAGAATTCCTGCCTTTTCTGACATATTTTCCTCTATAAATATAACTCATAGTTACTCGTCAACTTATTCTGTTGGAAACTTCACGAATCCCCTGGTTGACAATCCCACAGGGACTATTGACGATCTAGAATTAACCAACAACATTACAAATTATCCACTCGCAACTCAGACAAACAATCAGGGAGCGGTAGTACCATTTTATGTAATTACAGATGTTAATATTTCAGAACGATTCGCTCCGTTGATTGGAGTTAACATTAGAACCAAGTCACGACTTACGACAAGAGTCGAATTTCGAAAGGAGCGGAATTTAGCTCTTCAACTTTCGAATAGTCAAATCACCGAAATGAGAAGCAACGACTTTTCAATTGATTTTGGTTACACCAAATCGGAATGGAAAATTCCATTTCGAATTCAAGGACGAACTGTAGCTTTAAAAAATGACATCACCTTCCGGATAAACTTTACTATACGCGACACCGAATCCATTCAGCGCAAAATTGATGAAGATGCCACAATTACCCAGGGCAATATCAATTTTCAATTGAGGCCAACCATTAGCTACATTGTGAATGAACGACTCAATGTCCAGGCGTTTTTTGAAAGAACTATCAATGAGCCAAGGGTTTCAAACTCTTTTAAAAGAGCCAGTACAGCGGGTGGTATTCAAATCAGATTTAGT
>JAJCYL010000693.1 GCA_029262955.1 Cytophagales bacterium
CAAAATTTGAAAGTGTTCAAACTAATGAAACTGATACGGCGGTTATAGTATATACGTCCGGAACAACTGGTCATCCCAAAGGAGCAGAGCTCACGCATTCTAACATTCTTCACAACACCATTTTGAGTAGGGATATGATCTCAGTTACTCCGGATGACGTTGCGATGATTGTTTTGCCACTCTTTCACATCTTTGGACAAGTGGTACAAATGACTGCCTCTATCTATGCAGGTTGCCCAATTGTCCTGGTACCAAAATTCGATCCAGAGATAGTTTTTGGCCTCATGCTAAAGGAAAAGGTAACACTTTTCTGTGGTGTGCCAACTATGTTTTGGGGACTTCTTAACTATCCTGATAGTGCCAAGTTCGACTTGAAAGCTATAGCTTCTAATCTACGGGTTTGTGGGTCAGGCGGTGCTTCACTTCCCGTTCAAGTTTTGGAAGATTTTGAGGCCAAATTTAACGTTATCATTTTGGAAGGATATGGCATGTCAGAAGGCTCACCAGTCGTCACTTTTAATCAGATCGAAAGTCGAAAACCAGGTTCGGTGGGAATACCTGTATGGGGAGTTGAAGTGGATGTGGTTGATGAACAGGGGAATTCCGTTCCACTAAATACAGAGGGGCAGGTAGTTTATCGAGGCCACAATGTGATGAAAGGTTATTATAAAAAGCCGAAAGCAACCGCCGAAACGGTTGTCAACGGCTGGCTTCAATCAGGTGATGTTGGAAAATTCGATGAAGACCGGTTCTTATACATTGTTGACCGCACCAAAGACATGATCATCAGAGGCGGTTTGAACGTATACCCACGGGAAGTTGAAGAAGTAATGATGAAACATGAGGCTGTTTCGCTGGTTGCTGTTATTGGAGTTCAAAGTGATCAATATGGTGAAGAAATCAAAGCATGTGTGGTGTTGAAAGATGGAAAGAATATAACTGAAGAGGATTTATCCAAATGGACCAAAGCGCATATCGCAGCCTATAAGTATCCCCGCGTCATTGAGTTTATGAAGGCACTTCCTATGACGGCTACTGGCAAGATTCTCAAGAAGGAGCTAAGAAAACGAGAGTTAGAACTTCAATAGCTCAGACTCGCTTCCTTTAGAAAATCTTAAAAAGCGTTTGTCATCATTGATATTCACGGTAACTACATTCGTTTGCGTTTCAAACAATTCAGTAAGAATCTGATTCCTAAGCTCTAATGAGGAAATTTTGTCAATGCTTTGGGCTTCGAAATATGTCCAGGTGGCGTCTCCCTCATTTGCACTGCTTATCAGTTTAAGAATGACTTCCTGGCCGTTTAATCGAACTTCCATTCGTTGACTTATATATTGATTTATCAAAGAACTATGTTCAGTTATTTGATCAGGTGATCGTAAGGAAACAGAGGATTTAGTCAAATAATAAATTCCGTCTTCCAAATCATTGGTGAATATTTTTACACTTATGTTCAACTTATTCGTCTCCGGTACAAAATCAATTTCTGTAACGCTTATATAAATGGCATGGAAGGGAATCAGGAAAGCCAAAATGGGAATCATAGCTCGAAATTAATGATCGCGAAACAACCTATTCAGGCCAATTTACATCTAACAGTCAATTCGAGGAAGAAAAGATGAGATTAGTCCTACTATTGGTGTCGTTAATAACTGCAATTAATATTCAACTAAGTGCTCAGACTGGTATTAAAGGCATAGTTTTAGGCGAAAATGAAGAACCACTACCATTCGCCAGTGTTTACATAAGAAACCTAAAAACTGGTGCCGCCTCCAACATTGAGGGCTTCTATGAACTAAGATTAAACCCTGGGAAATATGATTTGGTCTTCCAGTATGTGGGTTACGAATCTCAAATTCACTTTGTAGAAGTTACCGCTGGCTTTGTTAACCTCAATATTAATTTCAAACCACAAGTGATTCTTTTAAAGGAAGTCGAGATAAGGGCCGGAGCTGAAGACCCGGCTTATACCATCATGCGAAAAGCTATCGCCAAAGCCAAATACCATACCCAGCAGATCGACTCATTTAATGCTAAGGTCTATATCAAAGGATCCGGCCGACTTTTGGACGCTCCATTCTTTTTAAGAAAAAAGATCGAAAAAGAAGGGATTGATTCCACTATGGCTTTCACCTCCGAATCTTTAAGCGAATTGTTTTATAAAAGGCCTAACAAAGTGGTTCAAAGGGTGATTGCAGTGCGATCCCAGGGCGAAGACAATGGTACAGGGCCCGGAGAAATTGTGACTGAAAGCTTCTATCAGCCAGAAATAAAAAATGCCATCTCTCCCTTATCTCCAAAGGCATTTGCCTATTACAAATTCATTTATGAAGGTTCCTTTCAGGACAGGGGGTATTTAGTCAATAAAATAAACGTTGTTCCTCGCAGCCGTGGAGACAATGTTTTTGAAGGAACGGTATTCATCGTGGAGGACCTATGGAGCATCCATAGCCTTGAACTCGATACCTATGAATTTGGGATAAAGTTTAGTATTAACCAGACTTATGCTCCAATCGACTCCCTGGTGTGGTTACCAATAAGACACAAAATTGATGTCAATGGTACATTTTTCGGTTTCGACTTTGAATACAATTATCTGGGTACACTGAAGGATTACGAAATAACTCTCAATCCGGACCTGGTAATGGAGTTCGAGGTGGTTGATGAGAAGATTGAAAAAGAAAAAGCATTAGAGTTGAAAAAGAGACAATCTTCTACCGAAAAAACACTGGCAAATCTGGCCTCTCAGAAAGAAGTCACACGAAAGGATTTAAGGAAACTGTTACGAGAATATGAAAAACAGGAGCTTCAAGAAACTGAGGAACCAGATGTGGTGTCAGATGTGACGTTTCAAGAAGACTCAACAACTGAATACAGCGATGACTCGGTCTATTGGAATGCAATAAGACCTGTGCCATTAACATCATACGAAAGGAAAGGCTATATCAAAATGGATAGTATTGAAATAGCTCAAGAAAAGGAAGTGAAGGAAGATTCTATTGATAGAAGAGTATTCCGGTTGTACGACATTATTCTTGGCAAGACTTATGACCTTGATGAAGATTCCCGATTTCAAATAAGGTCACCATTAGGAACCATTGGATTTAATGCAGTTGAAGGCTATAATTTTCACTATGACTTCCGGTTCAGGCATGACCTGACTGAATCGAAAAGGTTGACATATGGTCCAGTCATCAGGTATGCTTTTGCCAGAAAAAAGGTGATTGGGAAGTTCTATTCCGATTTTAGCTATGGCGAAGGTTTGAAAAGAAGCCATATCAAGATTGAGGGGGGGCGATATGTGAATCAGATAAATGGCGAAGAACCCATTCATCCAATCATAAATACATTTACTTCATTAATTCTTGAAGAGAATTACCTCAAAATTTACGAAAAGGATTATCTGAAAATCGATCATAAACATAAGTTAAATGAGAAATTGAGCATCAGATCTACATTTGAAGTGGCTCATAGAAAACATCTAAACAATCAAACTACCCATGTGTGGTTCGACAATGAAGGAAAAACATACACCGCCAATGACCCACTTAACCTGGAGATCGTTAATACCAACTTCACCACTCATAACGCATCAGTTTTAGAATTCGAATCCACGTTTGCACCCTGGCAGAAGTATGAAATTAAAAACGGGTATAAAGAAATAATCAAGAAAAGTTCTCCTTCCTTTTCCCTGCTTTATAAAAAAGGTATTGCTGATATTTTTTCCAGTGACGTCAACTTTGACCTAATCGAAGCCGGGTATAATCAGAGTTTCAATTGGGGAATTAGGGGAAAAGTAGACATCAAGGTAAATGCTGGTAAATTTCTTAATGAAGCCAACTACTTAATTGACTTCAAGCACTTTCCAGGGAATCAAACTCCTTTTGCAACCACAGACCCAACAAAAAGCTACAGGCTACTTGATTATTATCTCTACAGTACCACTGATGACTACGTTACTTCTTTCCTTCATACTCAATTCAGGAAGTTATTGATTACCCAATTGCCAATGGTCAGATTGATTGGTTTAAAAGAAAATCTCTTTTTTAATTATTTACATACGGAGCTTTCAAGGAATTACATGGAAGTTGGTTACGGCCTGGATTACATTTTTAAGGTATTTAGAATTGAAGCCATTGCAGCTTTCCAGGATGGCAAGTACCAGGATTTTGGAGTGAGAATAGGTATCGCTACAAATTTGGATGATCTGTTCAATTAGAATACAGTCAATTGTTAATTAGTATTTTTTTCAAAAAAACCTCTTTTTTAGTTTCAAGCTGTATTAAATAAATGCCTTTTTTTATAACGGATGTGTTCACAAATAGTGGATCGTTATTTATTTCGTTAATTATAGTCTGAATTACCTGGCCTGACATGTTTATAACAGATAAATTGATTGTTTCAGCGGGGCCTTCTACATAAAATCCGTCCTGAGCGGGGTTTGGATAAATATTCCATAGACTTTGTTCAATTTCATCCCCAATCGCAGTTACAGCCGCTGCCTTGAAGGCCAACTTTACTCGACCCCTAAGAGGGCTATTTCCAGTCACCTCATAATAAATAATGTAAGGAACTCCTTCGCTATTAAGAGCCAAAGATGTTTGTTGCCCCAAAATCGTACTGCCCCCTGATTCATCAACTACAGTTTCTATCTCCCACATTCCATTAATTCTTTGTGCATATTTGATTACTTCCCTATCGCCATAAGTCAAGTGATAGATATCATCCACTAAGGTAAGTGAGGTCACGTTCCGGGCACCCTCAAATGCGATTTGGATATTATCGAAATCCTCTACCTTTTCTGTAGTCCATTGATCATTTTCGAATATTGCAAACTCTATCATACCCTTTCCTGGACCAACTCGTGTATAATAACTGACAGCCGGTTTATCATTTTCGTCCAATACTAATGAAGAAAACCTACCGGAACCAGCGTCATTATCGATGGTTGAAATCCGCCACTTACCGGTTGTTTTTTCTGCATATTTCAATATCTCATCTCCTGGTGATTCAAAATAGGTAATATGCGGATTACCATTCGAATCCACATGAATTGAAGTGCTGAACTGATATTCTATTGGTCCGGAGCCAATACTCTCTACCGACCAGTTATTGCCATCAAAGAATGCGTATTCAACTCCATCGCTGCTACCAAACTGAACAGGATCAACCGAAGAGGTATGTATCAAACCACTAGATTCAACGTATAATGAATTGTCCCAACCATCGTGCCCCGGATGTTTTATCACCTCGCCTATCCAATCTCCATTTTCATCTTTTGTCCAATGGGTTTGATCTTCCTCATCATGGTTATGAAATTGAACATGTGGCATATTTCCAGGTCCTATTTTTATATCTAAAGGACCATAAAAATATCCTTCGTTCAACGTTTCAATTGTCGTGGAAAAATTTGGGGTTAGCTGAGCATGTTTTACAAAACCGGGCTCAGCTTCTAACATATAAGCGATATGGATATTATCGTCAGAATCGATAGCAATTTCAGGTTTAACACCACTATCTATTTCTCTGAATCGCCAAACAAGTTGTGAATAACCAGGCAAAGTCATCACTAAATTGAGAATAATGAACCAGCCGCAAATTCCCTTCATGCAAATTCCTTTCATATTACTTTCATTTGTTTTGAAACACCCCGTTTATCTAAATAATTTCATAATCATGTTTGGGGACCATATTTTTTTTTAAACCTCCATTGCACCACTTTTACAAATAAGGACATTACCAATGACTGAGATATCACTTGCCATTCATGGAGGAGCTGGAACCATCCTCAAAAGCGCAATGACTCCTGAGAAGGAGCTAGCCTATCAATCAGCTCTTCAAAACGCCCTTGATAGTGGTTACCAGGCGTTGCGGGAGGGCCAGTCCTCGTTAAGAGCGGTTGAGCAAGCTGTAATTAGCCTTGAGGACTCTCCCCTATTCAATGCCGGTAAGGGATCAGTATTTACGGCCCAGGGCACCCATGAAATGGACGCCTCTATTATGGAAGGTTCCAAGCTTAATGCAGGAGCAGTAGCCATGGTAAAGGGGGTTAAGAATCCCATAACATTAGCCAGGCTGGTTATGGAAAAATCTGGACATGTATTCTTAGCAGCAAAAGGAGCAGAAGAATTTGCCCGATCAGTTGGTGCTGATTTTGAAGATGCCGAATACTTTTATGATGAGTTACGATACCAACAATGGCAGGAAGTGATGGGAACTGACCAAACTCAATTAGATCATTCAGTTTCGAAAGATGAAAAATTTGGTACCGTTGGTGCTGTTGCTTTAGATAAAGACGGCAACATTGCAGCAGCCACTTCTACTGGAGGAATGACCAATAAAAAGTTTGGACGAGTGGGTGATAGCCCTATGATTGGAGCGGGAACTTATGCCAATAATCGCACCTGTGCGATCTCCTGTACTGGAAGTGGTGAATACTTCATCCGTGGGGTGGTTGCCTATGATGTGTCAGCATTAATGGAATACAAGGGAATGAATTTAAAGGATGCATGTAATGAGGTGATAAATCATCGGCTTTTGGACATAGGTGGTGATGGCGGTCTAATCGCAGTCGATGCCAAAGGTAATGTCGCTTTTTCATTCAACACTGAGGGAATGTACCGGGGTTATCGGACTTCTAATGGTGATGAGGCCATAGGGATTTATAAGTAGACACCTATTTCAGAGGGCGTTAGAGATGTTAATGGCTTAAACCCGGAATTAATCCGGGTTAAATAAACTCTGCTTTTAGAGGTAAAATCTCAATTTTCTTATTCTCGATATTAAAACGGTCACCATTAGACAATACATGAGTGATCATGTTAGACATGGACATGGGGGTTCCTTCATATAGTATTTGATGGTTATTATGAGTCAGTTGGCTTCCGTCAAAAAGTATCACCATTCCCGAACCAATTACCTCAAACTCATTGCAATTTTTTATAACTACTCCTGTATCCTCTCCCAGCCCCATTCCAAGCAAATTAGGAAAAGCCGCAACGGCTTCAGCCATTCTGCCAAACCTGCCTCTTTTTACAAAATGAGTATCAATGATCAACTTGGGTATAAACCCGAGCCCCCGACCCATTTTAACTGCCCCTTTCTGAAGGGCTTCCTTACTACTTCCACCGGCGATCATTTCCTGTGCCATAGCCATGGCCCCAGCACTAGTTCCGGCAATAACGAAATCATCATAGGTGAATCTCTGGACCATTAACTCATGCATTGAAGTCCCGGATATGGCAGCAGTGATTTTTGACTGATTACCTCCAGAGAACATCATACAATTGGCTCCCTCAACCGCCCTAAGGTTAACAGGATCTTCTGAGTGGCTTTTGTCTCTAATATTGAGAACCTCTACATTTTCACACCCTAACTTTTCGAAAGCTGTCAAATAATTCTTAGCAACCCTATCAGGAATACTTGAAGCAGTCGGAATCACCAGTATTTTAGCCTGATTCCCTCCACTCTCTTTAACTACATGAGCCAGGATTCCCTCTTCAATGAAATCCAATCCATTGTTTTCCATCTCGTCCTCACCCTTATCTTCATTGCCACCGATAGGTATGAGGGTACCTTGAATACACTTCTCTTCTTCCATAAATTCTTAATGCTTCACAAAATTCGCTATAATTTTTCAATCAAAAATCTATATTTATAGAATCCTAAAAATTTAATAACATCCAGAACTGTCTAACCATATGATAATCCGAGAAATCAAAGCGATGAGGGGACCTAATTACTGGTCTGTCCGTCGGCATAAATTAATAGTGATGGTTTTGGATCTTGAAGATCTCGAACAAAAGCCGACTAATAAGATCCGTGGTTTCTATGGCAGACTCAAAACAATGTTTCCAACTATTTACAGTCATAGATGTTCTGTTGGCAAACCAGGTGGTTTCTTTCAAAGAGTAAAAGAAGGCACCTGGATGGGCCATGTAATCGAACATATTGCACTGGAAATCCAGACATTGGCCGGCATGGATTGCGGGTTTGGAAGAACCAGAGGTTACGGTGAAGAAGGAGTTTACAACGTAGTTTTTGACTACATGGAAGAAGAAGTAGGTCAATTTGCAGCCAAAGCCTCGGTTCGAATTGCAGAAGCATTAATTGCCGGTCAAGAATACAACCTGGAAAAAGATATCCAGGAAATGAGAGTGATCCGTGAAAGCGCACGATTAGGACCAAGTACGGGGGGTATCATCTCAGAAGCTGAAAGTCGTGGTATTCCCTGGATAAGACTCAATAGGTACTCACTTTGTCAACTAGGGTATGGCTCTAATCAAAAACGAATTCAAGCCACTGTCAGTAGTCAGACCAGCAGCATTGGGGTGGAAACTGCTTGCGATAAAGAAGACACGAAGTTCCTCCTGGAACAAGCCGAAGTACCCATACCAAAAGGGGAAATCATCAAGACAGAGAAAGGGCTAAAGGACGCCGTAAAATATGTAGGATATCCTCTCGTCGTAAAACCAATAAGTGGTAATCACGGTCGTGGCATCACCACTGATGTCAACAGCTGGGAAGAGGCGCTTGAAGGTTTTGAAGCCGCTAAAAAAGTATCGAATGCGGTTATTATTGAACGCTATATCACCGGTGAAGATTATCGACTTCTGGTGATTGACTACAAGCTTGTTGCTGCTGCCAAGCGAACACCGGCCCATGTTATAGGAGATGGAAAATCAACCGTTCAGGAATTAGTTGATCAGGTTAATAAAGATCCCAGAAGGGGCTACGGTCATGAAAATGTCTTAACCATGATAACCATGAATGACCTGACCTTGAGCATCCTTAAGGAACAGGGCTTGACCCTGAAATCTGTTATCCCAAAGGGAGAATTCTTGAAACTTAAAGACACCGCCAACTTAAGTACAGGTGGCACTTCCGAAGACGTTACCGATATTGTGCACCCTTACAACGTCTTCATGGCAGAAAGAATAGCGAAGATCATTGACCTTGACATTTGTGGGATCGATATCATGACAGATGATATCAGGCAACCACTGCCTGATACGGGTGGTGCTGTTCTTGAGGTCAATGCCGGTCCTGGGTTTAGGATGCATTTAGCTCCTTCTGAAGGATTACCAAGAAACGTGGCAGGTGCGGTAATTGATATGCTCTTCCCGAATGGTGAAGATGGAAGAATACCGATAGTTGCCGTTGCCGGAACAAATGGAAAAACAACTACTACAAGACTAATAGCCCATATGGCTAAAATGAAAGGTTTCCAGGTAGGTTACACCACCACCGATGGGGTCTATATTCAAAACAGGTTACTCATGTCCGGAGATTGTACTGGTCCATCCAGTGCGGAATTTGTACTGAAAGACCCTACGGTGAATTTTGCTGTTCTTGAATCTGCAAGAGGTGGCTTGTTGAGAGCTGGTTTGGGCTTCAAAACTTGTAATGTAGGAATAGTGACCAACGTTGCCGCTGACCATCTTGGACTCAAGGGAATACATACAATAGAACAATTGGCAAAAGTGAAGGGAGTTGTTCCCGAAACTGTTATGCCTGATGGGTATGCGATTCTAAATGCAGATGATGATAGGGTTTATAGAATGCGCAAAAATGTCGAATCGAAGGTTGCACTTTTCTCTATGGATGAAAATAGTGCCCGAATAAAGCAGCATTCAAAAAATGGCGGGCTGTCTGCTGTTTATGAAAATGGCTATATCACTATTTGTAAGGGTGACTGGAAAATGCGAGTAACCAAGGCTGTAAACGTTCCGTTGACTTTTGGAGGTAAAGCAGCTTTCATGATACAGAATGTACTTCCTGCAGTTCTCACAGGTTATGTTCGCGGTTTCGCCATTGAGGACATCAGAGTAGCCATTGAGTCATTCATACCGTCTCCTGCTCAAACTCCAGGCAGGTTGAACATGTTCGAGTTCAAGGATTTCAATGTCATGTTAGACTATGCCCATAATCCGGCCGGACTCAGGGCGTTGCAGAAAATGCTTGGAAAAATGGATGGAAAACCAAAAGTGGGCATCATTGCCGGTATTGGTGATAGAAGAAATGAAGATAACATGGAAGTTGGGCAGGTAGCCGCTGAAATGTTCGATGAAATCATAATCCGTCAGGATAAAAACCTCAGAGGTAAGACAGAGAAAGAGTTAATTGGAATGATTACTGACGGCATTAAAAGTGTTGACAAGGACAAACCTGTTCAGGTCATCCCTTCCGAAGCTGAAGCTATTACGCATGCCATAACAAATGCGAAAAAGGGATCTTTTATCATTATTTGCAGTGACGTCGTACCTGATGCTCTCAATCTGGTAATGAAATTCAAAGAGGAAGAGGCGAATAAGCTTTACGAGTTTACAAAGAAGGATATACCTAATCTGACTTAAACCCGGAATTGTCATTAGACTTTCTATTACATGGTCAAATCACTTCAAAATCAAGCACTTAACATGTGATTGGCTCGTCACCATAGCGATGCTATGCCTCCTCGACCTAAGTACTTGATTTTCTTGTGCTTTAACCCTTC
>JAJCYL010000694.1 GCA_029262955.1 Cytophagales bacterium
AAGATGCGATTCCATTAATGAAATAATCGCTTATACTGGTATCAAATCTGTGTTATAGACTATATTTTAATTGGATAGTACAATTTAGAGCCTTATTTTCAGGGATATTACCAATCTACAGGCTTGTGCGCTATTCATTAAGTATTTACTGGATTAGTATGTTTCTATTGCTGATCACCTGCAAATCCAATCAGATCCCTTCGGAAAGCAATAATACTGCGGATGAAACAGTGGACATAGCACCACAGCAGACCCCGATGACAATTGTTGAGCCTGGCAGTATTAATCCTGATGACTGTAGATTAAATATTAAGATCTCGGAAATTTCTAATGGTATCATTTCGGGTACTATTGTGGAAATTAAAGAAAGGGGTTTTGGGTTCAAGGATTATATAAATAATGGGGACAGCCGTGAGTTTAAACCTTTTGGAGGGGTTAATGGTCTAAAGCCAGGACAAATAATTACTGGTACCATCAGATCTATTGGAAATTCACGCGATAGCATTTACACATTAAGAGGAATCGAGATTACTAAGTGAAATGGAAAAAAGGGGAATAAAATATCTATTGGCTATAATTTGGCTTTTTGTGGCAGCTACAATAATCAGCACACCACCAAAAAAGCCAACCACCTTCACCTTTCCGGATAATCCGCAAGCCAGATTTGAATTTGAGTTACTTAAAACACGAGATCCGGCAACAGGAAAGATTCCTACGAATATCAGAGAGTTAGAATTGGCCTTCGCCGCTAGCAAACAATCTGGGTCTCAAATCCCTTTTGCTGCTGGTGATATTAGTGTGGCTTGGTTAAACCGTGGGCCAAACAATGTAGGTGGTCGTACGAGGGCTTTGGCATTTGACGTTGCTGATGTTACCGAAAACATCATACTTGCCGGTGGCGTCTCAGGAGGGATGTGGCGATCTATGGACCGGGGTGTTTCATGGACAAAAACCACTGACAGTGACGAATTGCAAAGTGTGAGTTGTATTGCACAAGATCCTCGAATTATGGAAACATCAACCTGGTATTATGGTACAGGTGAATTGTCGGGAAATAGTGCCGGTGGAACCGGAGCATTCTTCCTGGGTGATGGTATTTACAAATCTATAGATAATGGTAATTCCTGGAACATTTTTGCGAACACTGGAGAGGGCACACCTTTATCAGCCGGTGACTTTGATTTGAATCATGAAATTGTTGTTAATCCTACCAATGGTGATGTATTGATAGCCAATATTGGAGGAATATATCGAATAACTAATGACGGATTGACCACTGAGAATCCTTTGATGAGCCCATCAGGAGCAACCTGGTCGGATATTGTAGTGAGTTCTACGGGTGTTTTCTATGCTGCCATTGAGCAAAATGGGGTCTTTACATCTACGGATGGTGACATATGGACGGATATTACCCCGATGGGAATGCCGCGTGCCTCGGGAGACAGAATGGAATTGGCAATATCAGCATTTGATGAAAATATTGTTTATGCATTAGGTGAAGACACCGGTGCAGGTACTGATCAGCACACACTCTGGAAGTATGATGCCACAGGTATGGGGGGTAATTGGACAGATTTATCAGCAAACCTGCCAATGTTAGGGGGACAAACCGGGGATTTTCAGTCTCAGGGTGGATATGACCTTCTAATCAAGATTAAGCCGGATGTTGCCGACTTTATTGTGATCGGTGGGCGTAATCTTTGGCGTTCAACTGATGGTTTTTCAACCACAACCGAAACAACCTGGATAGGTGGATACGACCCTGCTGATCCTTCAAATTTCGGGCTTTACCCAGCCCATCATCCAGACCAACATAGTTTTGAATTTCTGTCAGGAAACATGGCAATATCCGGCAATGATGGAGGCCTTCAAATTACTTTAGACATAACCAATAGTTTTCTACCTAATCAACCGGTGGATTGGGTACCAATGAACAATGGCTATTTAACTACACAAGTTTTTGCCTTGTCCGTCGGCCCTGGCAGTCAGATTTTTGCCGGATTTCAGGATAATGGGACATGGTTGACTAATTCAACAGTTGGAACCACCGCCTGGATAGAAACTTTTAGCGGGGACGGTGGTTACAGTGCGTGGAATAATGATGGAACACGGCGTTTTGTCTCAGTTCAAAATGGTCAAATTTTCAGATTGAACTATGATGACGCTAATGCTACTGCTAATACTAGTGAGACTGAAATTACGCCATCTGGATACTCAACTTCTTTGTTCATAGTCCCTCAGTACCTCGCTCCATCTGATGACAATATTCTTTTACTTGGTGGTGATAGTGAATTATATGTAAACACCGAGGCATCGACTTCAACTTCTTCAGTTGGTTGGAAAAGTATCAGCTTAGGTACCACAGGAGAGATTAGTGAATTGGGTGTCACAGGAGTTGATAATGTCTATGTTGGCACTTCTAATGGTCAGATATTTCTTGTTGAGAGCCTTAGTGAAGCAACCCCAACTGTAACTGAATTAACGGCAAACTTACCGGTGACTTATGTGTCGGGTTATATTTCCGGGGTAGGTGTCAATCCATTCAGAGCTAATGAATTACTGATTTGTTTATCTAATTATTCAATTCCAAGTATATATTATTCAAACGATAGCGGAACAAGTTGGACTGACGTCAGTGGTGACCTGGAAGAGTTTCCTACAGGTACTGGAAATGGCCCTTCAGTTCGTGTAGCCAGAATTCATGGCGATGGGGATCGCTTTTTTGTTGGGACCAGCACAGGTCTTTATTCCACCACCACTCTTGATGGAGTTAATACAGTGTGGTCACCAGAAGATGAGATGGGAATGGGCAATGTAGTTGTGGAACACATGGTAACCAGGGTATCAGATGGCCTGGTAGTGGCTGGCACTCATGGGAATGGGGTGTATAGCGCAAATTTTGAAGTCTCAGCCGGTTTAGATAATGATTTAGGAATTAATGCCATCACTGCTCCAATCACTGGCTTACAGACCACCGCTGAACCAGTAACTACAACAGTCTTTAATTTTGGGCAGTTGGCTCAAAGTGCTTACGATCTGTCACTTTTTGTTGACGATGTTCTAATTGTCACAGATAACATCACTGCGGAAATTGCCGCCAATGCATCATTTAACCATACTTTTTCAACAACAGTTGATTTGTCAGCTGTAACAAGTGCACGCATAAAAGTTCAGGTCATATTAGCCGGGGATGGAAATAACTTCAACGATGAGCTGGAAAAAACTATTCAAAATGTGTTCAGGGTGACCAATTTTCCATATTTCGAAGGTTTTGAGAGCGATGACCACATGTGGGAACCAGCATTGCCCTGGGAACTTGGTGAACCTATAGATTTTGCAATATCAGCAGCTTCGGAAGGAATAAGGGCCTGGGTAACTGACCTGGATGACAACTATGCAAATGACCTTAGTGCCAATCTGATCAGTCCGGCATTGAATTTTGCAAATTTAGCAGAACCTAAAGTGAGTTTTGATATCAATCACAGGTTTGAAGCTGGTTTTGATGGGGCTGTTTTAGGCTATCGAACGGATCTTACGTCGGCTTTCACAACTGTACCAATTAGCTGGGGCGAATCAGGGTGGTATGACACTCAGGACATTGGTGTTTTCTCCAATACGCCGGGTTGGTCTGGCTCTTCAGGAGGATATGTTAGGGCACAGGCTCAATTAATGGAGCTTGCCGGGGAAGATTTGGTACAGTTGGCTTTTATTATGGCCTCTGATGACTCTTTTACTGATGAGGGTATTGCAGTAGATAATTTTTTAATCAGCGATGCCGCGGTTGTTAATAACGCCCCTTCATTTACGGTAGGACCAAATATTGTGATTGATGAAAATAGCATCGCCCAAGCAATCGCTGGCTGGGCAACCAATATTTCTGATGGCGACAATGGTACCCAATCGGTAACTTTTTCAATGACAAACGATAACAATGCGCTGTTTTCTGTTCAGCCCGCCATTACACTTACGGGAGATCTCTCGTTTACCCCACTTCAGGATGTATTTGGTGTGGCCAACGTCACAGTGACGTTGACTGATGATGCGGGAACACCTCCTGATTTAACTGATGATCTCACTCAGACTACAAGCTTTACCATTACGGTGATTGAACTGGTCACAGGGATATCCTCAATTGTAGAAAACTCTGTGCAGGTATATCCAAATCCAACACGAGGATCGATTGACATTGATTTTTCTGGATCTTCAACTCAAACAAGGTTATCTGTATATGATCTTTCTGGTGTTCGGGTAATTGATGAGATGGACTTTACAAACGATAACAGTGCTACTCTTGATTTCAGTGGATTACCAGATGGAATTTATCTGCTGAGGGTAGTGAGTGGTTCTTTTAAGAGCACTTCCAGAGTCGTCAAGAACTAAAAAAAGGCCTCAATACCCGTCCCGATTATAATCGGGATCGGGTGAGACCTCTTTCCCTCAACCAACTATGGAAAAATCTATTTAAATCTTACTTCTAGTGCGCTAATTTCTACCGGATTAAATGGAGTTAGGTCCTGTAACCTTGCTGACAATCCGTCCCAGGCAACTCCAGGTGAA
>JAJCYL010000695.1 GCA_029262955.1 Cytophagales bacterium
CTCAGGCCGCATTTCCAGATCACAGCCAGTTCAAATATGATGAGATTAACATTTATTTAAGCACCGGTAGAGATGTTGAAGCACTGTCACAGTTGGAAGAGGCAATTAAAAAAGATCCGGATAATTCATCACTTCATTTGCAGATGGGATTATTTAAAGACAATTCGGGCTACAATGCAATGGTTGAAAAGGATTGGGATACTGCAAGAGCCAAATATGAGGAAGCCAAAACGCACTATAAGAAAGCATTGGAAATTAAGCCAGATGAGTTCATAGCTAACTACAACCTGGGAGTTATTTATGTGAACCTGGCTAAGGAGCATTATGATACGGTTAGGGATATGGACATTAAAACTTATAATAAGTCCGGAAAGGAAATTACAGCCAAGGCCAATGGTATTATTGAGCAGGCGCTTCCATACATTGAGAAGTCTACCGAATTAAACGACAAAGATATTGATGCATGGAAAGCACTTCAGCAGATCTATACTCAACTGAAGATGAATGACAAGGCAGAGGCAGCATTCAATAAGGTAGAGGAGTTAGAAAGTACTTCTGGAGGATAATAAAACAGATTATAGAAGGCAGCTTTGCAATAGGGCTGCCTTTACCTTAACCAGGTCTATTTAACATAATATAAATTATATAACAAACGCTACTAAAGCAACCCACAAGGCTTGTTATATAATGCTATTATGTTAACCAGCAAAGCTGGACCATTGCGTGGCTACATCTGTTGACGAACTAATGATTGACGAGGCCTTTTGTTATATAATTAATCGTTATAGTTAAATAGCCGCTTGGCCAGCGCCGAGTTCCTCCGCACTGCCGTGCCCTGACCAAACGCCTATTTAATAGTTTTCACCCACCCGCTTTTGAGCTAAGGCTCAATAATCAGCCCAAAGCCAAGAGATTTCCAGGCAATGAGTTTCGTTTACTTTTCGTATCTGGATTGTTGGTCAGATCGTTTTCAAATATCCAATTCTCAGCAATTAGGATTGCCTGTAAAACACTTGCCAGCCTGCACTCTTGTTTCGAGCCGTCATTCTGAGGAGCTTTTGCCTTGGCATTAGCGACGTAAGAATCTCATGGAGTTTATAGCAAACTGTTCCTTAGCCTCACAGTGCTAATTCGTTGGCCTGCTGGCAGCAGGTGTTCGTTCTATTCGCTCAAGCCGCTATGGCTTTTACTTTCTTCCTTAGATGAAGAAAGTAAACAAAGAAATCAAGCCAAAATAATCACTTCAACCGCACCTGCCGGACGCTGGCCCGGTATTTTGGCAGGCTTACTCGCCCTAATAAATCAAAATTCTACTCACTAGAATATTAACCCCAAAGAACTTTTTTGAGAAACCTCATTATTGGCTTTCTAAAATAGAATATTAGCCCCGCAATTAGTGTTGGTACAACTGGATTTACACCTGAATTGGAATTATTCGGTTCATTCTTGGACTTTTCCTTGTCACTATTGCTTTCAGATAATTCTTTGAGTACAACAGGCTTTTCATCTGTCCATACCCATTCTTTTTTGCTCGTTCCGCCTAATATGTCCTTCTTAATTCTATCTCGGAATGTCTTATGGTCTTTCTTGTAATAGAAACTTAAATCGATTGATAGACATTTCAGCTGAGCCTCCTCATAATGACTTGTCTTTTCTTCCGAAACCGGATTTGTCACAACAATTTCAATTGCTGCCAAAACACCTGAATCGTCATAAAGCAAAATGTCAGGCCTTTTCTGCTTGTATTTTTCAAATGGGAAGGCTGGCTCTGATACAGCGTAGAAATATGATAATTGGTTACTTGCCTCTCCAATACCAGGGACCTCTAAACTATTATTTTCTTCAATTACTTGCTTGGCGAAAAGATGAATTTCCGTTTCTCCATGGCCACCCTTACAGGTTGAATTTTCATCGTAATGTGAAAAGTGATTAGTGAACTTTCTTTTGAGCTGTTCGGGCTTCTTAGCTGTGACATTCGAAACTACTTTTTTATCACATTTAGGGCATTCACAACCACAATCCATTCCTTCTCCAGGATCAAATACATTTATTGAGATATACTTTCCATTCTTTATTGCCCAATTAAATAACAGTTTCTCGGTCTTCATATCAATGTTTTTTCTAACCTCAATTTCCACTTCATCCATTCTGGCATTATTTCAGTTTGAAGCTCATAAAATTCCTTACTATGGTTTGGGTGAATTAAATGACATAATTCGTGTATGACCACATAATCAACACACCTTGATAAAGTTTTAATGATCTCAGGGTTTAGAATGATCCGGCCATTCGGTGTACAACTTCCCCAACGTTTGGTCATTCTTTTCACAACCAATGGTGGATACCGTTCAATGTTATACTTACTGAATTTCCTAACGGATTCCTTAATGCTTTGATTAAATTTTCTCTTGGCATGATCATAATACCAATCTCCTAATAGCCTTTTGACCAACTGCTTGTTATTCGTATCCACCAAAAAGACGATTAGCTCCCCTCCTTTTAGCTTCACCTCTTGTTTTTTGGATTTGTGAAGCCTTAGCAAGTATTTTCTTCCCAGGTAGAAATGGGTTTCACCGGAAACATATTCTCTCTCAGGCGTTCGTGGAAGGAACTGCTCAAAATAAGCTTGCTGTTTTGCAATCCACTTGCCTTTTTTTAACACCCTTTCTCTGATGTCATCTAGTGAAGTATCATCAGGCGCTACAATTTTGATTGACAAATCTGGATGTACTTCAATCGCCAACGTTTTGCGATTTGATCTTGTCACGGAGAAAGCAAGTCTGGTATTTCCATAAGCAACTTCTTTATCCATCAATAGTTGTTTTTAGCTACTTTCAAACATTTAACCAATAGGTCATCTATCTCTTCGAAGGTGATTTCCAGACCTAACGTCTTTCGATGCTCTATTAGATAATCTTCAATTTCATTTTCCATTTTATTCTGAACATCGATATTTCTTTTCCAATCCCTAATAGTTAGACCTTGAACTATCTTTGATATTTCAATTCCTGCTAAAGCCATTTGGGATTTAATTTCTTGTAGCTCAGGGGGATTTTCGATTGATGGTGGAAGAACTGAAACCATAGCTCCATAAAATGCCCGAGCTTCCACTTTATTATTCAAAATCTCTGGTAAGCCCTCCTGATGGCCAGATTGCAAATCTGTTCTTGTGTTCAGAACTCTTTCCAGGTACTCCTTTTCGTCGATGCGTCCTTCACGAAATGCTAGAATGGTTTCTTCAATTAAATCAGAAAACTTCTTGTAGAAGGCCTCATCTTTTTCCATATTCTCGGTAATCACCCTCTTCATTTGATGGGCAATCATGTCTGCTTTTGAAGCTGGTGTTTGACCGTAAATTTCCAATGCTTCATGCACCATACTTTGATCGAAGATGTTGACCTGATCTGTAAGCTTCTCAACATAATCGGCTCCAACATAGGTGTCAAGCAATTTCCTTACGCGAGGCTCATATTCTTTGTAACTGACCACTTCTGCATACCTATTTTGAACCGATATCCGCATCTTTTGAAAAAACCTTAATTCATTCTTGAATGCCTGAATTTCATTGTCGTTGTATTCCTGATAAAATTCATCAGAAGACAAGGCCACTTGCAGTATTCGAGCATAAGCTGATAATCGCTGATAGAAATTATCCCGTACATCTTTTGGCCCCAAATGTCTTTCTAATGCTTCCAGATCTGCTTTTGGGATGCCTTTGAAAATGTCCCAAAGATCAGCCAACCGAGCAGTTACCTTCCTGACCTCCGACAAAATATCCACTACTGTTCCTTTCAGGTCTTCTTCTTCAAAACCTTCAAAAGCACTGTATTGGGTTAGTGCCTCATCCAATTTCCCAAGAATACCTACATAGTCTATGATGTAGCCAAACTCTTTTCCTTCAAATAAACGGTTCACCCTGGCAATGGCTTGCAACAAATTGTGCTCGACCAGTGGTTTGGCTAGGTACAAGACGGTATTTCTCGGCGCATCAAACCCTGTTAGGAGCTTACTTATTACGATCATCAATTCTACTTCATTAGATTCATCTTTGAATCGCTCTATAGCATTATTTTCATACTCTTCTTGTCCTCTCCACTTGTCCATAAGACCGTTCCAATAGGTTTTTGCTTCACTACTTACTTCCGACCATACATCTTCATAATCTGTTCTGTTATCAGGAGGTGTGAATACTACCCGGGTGTTTATTCGTAAGCTGGGATCGGTCTGACCTGGCCGAAAAAATACGGCGGCCGGGAACGCAGCTTTCTGGA
>JAJCYL010000696.1 GCA_029262955.1 Cytophagales bacterium
CCTACACCTACAAACATCTCCACAAAATCAGAACCTGACAGCGTAAAGAAAGGTACAGCAGCTTCTCCTGCAACAGCCTTAGCCAGCAATGTTTTACCGGTGCCAGGAGGTCCTACTAATAATGCACCTTTAGGAATCTTACCCCCCAACTTCGTGAACTTACCTGGCGTCTTTAAAAAGTCAACAATTTCTTTAATTTCTTCTTTTGCTTCTTCCAAACCGGCTGCGTCAGCAAATGTGATCTTTACTTTATTCTCCGCATCAAATAAAGCAGCCTTGGACTTTCCGATATTGAAAATCTGACCTCCAGGTCCACCCTGACCGGTCATTCTTCTCATTAGGAACCAAAAGCCAAAGAGTATGAGGAATAGGAATCCCCAGTTAAATAATATGCTGGTAAAATCCGATCTGTCATCTACTTTGTATTCAATCCGATCGTTTTCTGTGATTTTAGCTTCAGTTTCCCTGAATTTCTTATCAAACACCTCCAGGGAGGCTATTTTTAATTTATAGTGCGGTCCCTGAGAAAATGAGAAAGGGCTTCTATTCTCTAATTCAACCTTATACTTCGGTTTGGTTATGACTTCAGGCCTAAGGGTAACTTCAACAAAATTTTGATTTCTGATTAGAACGACTTCTTTTACGTCGCCATCGGTCATCATTTGCTCAAATCTTTTGTAGCTGATTTCTACTGTTGCAGTGCTTTTATTGAAATAGGTGACCCCAAAAATCAAGGCTAACAATGCAACTATCACCCAAACCTGGTAATTAGGTTTTTGGGGAACATTTGGAAGTAAATTCTTCTTTTTTAATGGTTTATCTGGCATTCTTAACTCTGATCAATATTAAAATCTTACTAACGCTTACCAATAGATATAGTTTTGTCTCTTAATTTTCCAAAACATTATCTACCTCAACAATCTTGGCATCGCCCCACAATTCTTCAATGGCATAAAAATCTCTCTTCGTTTGACTAAAAACGTGGGCCACGACGTCCACATAATCAACAAGTATCCAATCTTTAAATTGTTTGCCCTCAGTTTGCCAGGGATGTTGTCCGCTACTTTTAAAAACTTCTTCCTCCAGGGAATCTGCTATGGCTTCAACTTGAGTATCTGATGTACCAGAACAAATAACGAAGTAATCAGCAATGGCGTTCTTTATCTCTCTCAAATCCAGAACTTTCACGCTACGGGCCTTTTTTTCCAACATTCCCTTCACCACTAAATCCTTAATCTCCGAAGATTGAACAGCCCCGTTTTTTTTATGCATTCGCTGTTTTTACTTTACACGCAAAAATACTAAAAATATAGTGCATAAATTCTTTGCCAATTCTTTATTCCTGGGTAAAAAAGTCGAAATCCTGCCACATTGTCACAGCACGAACGAAGTTGCCGTTGAAATGCTAGTACATGAAAAATTACCAGAAGGCACCATCATTATCACGGAGGACCAAACCAAAGGCAAAGGTCAACGTGGGAACCAGTGGGAATCCGAGCCTGGAAAAAATTTGACCTTCTCATTAGTTCTTTATCCTAAATCGCTTTCAATAAAAGATCAGTTTTATCTCAATATGATCACCTCGCTGGGAATTTGCAGTGCCTTGAGGAACTTCCTTTCTTCAGGAATCAAGGTGAAATGGCCAAATGATGTCTACGTGAACAATCGGAAGATTTGTGGAATCCTGGTTGAGAATGCATTAAAAGGATCAACTATCGAGCAGACTGTTATTGGAATTGGATTAAATGTTAACCAGACTGAATTTATAGTCGAAAAAGCAACCTCTATGGCTGATTTGACATTGATGAACTACGACTTGAATGAAGTGTTTGATAAAGTCGTTCAATCAATTGAAAAGTACTACCTACAATTAAAACATAGTGAGTTAAAAAGCATCCGACAGGACTATTTGGACAACCTTTATTGGATGAACGAATTACATGTATTTGATTCCAATGGGGTTTTCAGTGGACAAATTGTCGATATCGATGAAAATGGTAAACTGGTAGTAGAATCAAATAATGAAAGAGCGGCATATGATATTAGAGAGATTTCATTCATCAAATAAGTTGAGGGTTTACGGCATCAGTGCTAATCCACATCCCTTTTACTTACATTTGCGGTCGTTTTTCAATATCAAATCAAATTTGTGTTAGGCGGGAATTAATGCGAGGCGGATATTTTTTCTTTATTATCTTATTTCTTTTCACATCACTGGCTTTTGCTCAGGAAAGACGGGATGATGTTTCAAAATCCGATAGCCTCGAATTAATTCAGCTAGAAGACACTCTACCGAAACATACGGTTCTAATAACCGACATCTTTATAATAGGTAATAAAAAGACCAAGAGAGGCTATATACTACGCGAACTCAGTGTTAAAAAGGGTGACACCATTGCCTACAATATATTACGCAAGCAACTCAACCGAGATGAGGAAAAAGTCTTTAATCTTCGTCTGTTTGAAGAGAGTACGGCTACCATTATTGATCGAGGTAATAATGAAGTAATCATAGAGCTCAAAGTGG
>JAJCYL010000697.1 GCA_029262955.1 Cytophagales bacterium
CATTATCATTCTCCTCTGAGAAATCAAGTCGGTAAAAGAAGTACTCCGCTATAACAGAATCTCTTTGCAACAGATCAATTTGTTGGCTGACAAAAAGTGAATCACTTTCCAGAGATTCGATTATCCACGGATGATGTAAGAATTCCTTTTTCAATCGATGGTCTACTAAAATTTGATCAATAAAGACATCAAGCATCTCGGGATTTTCCTTCAAGGTCATTATGGTATTGGTCTATCTAATTGCAATTATTCTATTAATTGGCTGGCTAAAATCTGACCGGTATTGTCATACTCTGCTTCAATAATATTTTGGTCCTTTTTAAACATAACTTTGAAGTGCGGTTCATTGTGAAATTCGTCCCAGAGTATATCATCAATGCGATAACCTCCCAGGTCATGAACCATATTTTTTATTGTTTCTTTAGGCAGTTTGTCAATAGCTACAGATTTAAACTCTCTTATTATTTTTCCTGTGTTACTAAATAGTGTATATCTGTGCGTGCCATTGAGATAAAAACTTACTTCATATCTACCTTTTAATAAGAACCAATGAATGTTATAAGATAATGGATAATGATGGTCAAATGAGCTAAGGATTCTTTTTGGTGCGTATGATTTCTCCATGGCAATCCGCCGGGTTGGCAAATGCAAAAAGCTTAACAGTCTAATCCATAAGTACATCATGACCCACTGATTTGATGAAGCCAAACTATAGGTGGATTCTGTAGTTAGTCTGAAGAAGTGCCCGACTTATCAGAATTTTAGAGATATGGAGAGTAATTATTCTTTGGTTTATAGTACATAGTACGCTATAAAAAATGATAGCGGATATTCAGTGCTCGTCCTGACAAATCAAAATAACTATAAGGAATCTTATAGGAGATAAAGATGTTTTCATCTTGAATTCGCTATATGACATTCAGGTTATCTTCAGAATTGATTTATAAATATGCGATTCAATTCAAAACGATATTGACAGTATCGGTTATTAAAGAAGTCTAAAACCTTATAAAACTGAAAATGAGATCACGAAGAAATAGTATGAACATTATCCGGTTGTGGTTGTCAATATTTACGCTGATAATAACCGGCAATGCTTTAAAAGCACAGGAAAAAGAAGAAATGTGGAGGCTGGATTTTGACGAGGCTCTGGAAAAAGCTGAAAAGGAGAACAAAAGCATTCTACTCAGCTTTGCCGGTTCAGATTGGTGCAAGCCTTGCATCATGCTAACGAGGGAAGTTTTTGAAACGGATGAATTTAAAGAGTATGCCAGCAATAACCTTGTCATGGTTTTAGCTGACTTCCCGAGGCTTAAGAAAAACAAATTGTCTGATGAACAAATATCTAAAAATGATCTTTTGGCCTCCAAATTCAATAATGACGGTTCGTTTCCGTTAGTGGCGCTGCTAAGTCCGCAAGGGAAAAAAGTGGCGGAGTTAGGCTACCTGCAAGGCGGGCCGACAGTCTACATTAAGAAATTACAGACGTTAATAAAAGGATCATAAAGACCAATGCATTAACAAGCATGGAAGGTTTATCATTAGCGATGATGACCGATTGATATCAACAGACAATCTTAAGTTGAATTATTATATAAGAGCATGCCCTATGAAAATTCAGTGCTTTCACCTAGAACAGGAAAAATCAATGTCAATTAAAAAAATATTACACTCACTAATAACCTTTGGTGGATGTTTGATGGTTTTGTCCTCATGCGTATCAGTTCAGGCTTATCAAAAGATCTATTTAAACGACGAGGATATGAAACTAGTCGCTCGAAAAGTAGAGGTTTTTGAAACAAACTTTCAGAGTTATCGGGAAGGAGCTTCCGGTGCGAATGGAGGCAAAACGGGGGGAGGATGCGGATGCAATTAAAGAGCATCCTGTTACTCTGGGTAATAGGTCTACCACGTGTTTTATGGTCTCAGGACATATCTGATATAACAGATGGCAAGTTGGACAGGTCTTGGTTTAAGAAAGGTGCATTTACCGAAACTGAAATTAATATTTTGTCGAGTTATTATGATCAGGATGGAAACCACTCTCCGGTAACCGGTGGTACTGGTACTGAGCAATTAACCGATTTCACCCCAACCATTATTGTGAACGTACCGCTGGATTCGGCCAAGCAACTCTCTATTAACTTCGGCATAGACTTTTACTCTTCCGCCTCTACCGATAATATCGATGACGTGTCGAGCACCTCCAGTAGTGACTCAAGAGAACACGTCGATTTCAGTTACACACAAAGGCTGCCTTACCGACGCGAAACATTTACTGTAAGCGGGGGTTTGTCATCTGAGTATGATGTCAACTCCGTTTCTTTTGGGGGTTCATGGACCAAAGAATCAAAAGACGGTAACAGGGAGTTAAGCTTTAACGGCAAGGCTTTTCTTGACAAATGGAAGATTTACTCTCCGGATGAATTCAGAAGCCAAGGTGTTGGCGATGGCCAACAAAGTGATAGCAGAAACAGCTACGCTTTTGGAATAGGTTATGGACAGATACTTTCAAAGAGATTACAGGCCTCAATCTCCGGTGAAATTGTTTACCAGGATGGAATGTTATCCACCCCCTTCCATCGGGTGTTTTTTAACGATGGAGTGGACGTGTCTGGCCTGACGGAGAGGCAATTAATAAACTCATCGAAACTCAGAAGGGTAGAAAATTTACCTGGAACCAGGGTTAAACTACCCTTTGGGATAAGGCTAAATTATTACGCCAGCGACTTCATTGTATTACGAAGTCACTATAGATTCTATTGGGATGATTTTGGTATTGTTGGGAATACTTTCGATCTCGAGGCTCCTCTTAAAATCACTCCCTTCTTTTCGGTTATCCCATTTTACCGTTATCATACACAAACAACCGCTGATTATTTTAAACCTTTCGGGGAACACCTAGACGGTGAGACTACTTATTTCACCTCTGACAATGACCTCGCGGGGCTTAATAGTCATAAGGCTGGGATAGGAATACGCTATTCGCCTGTTTATGGGGTTGGAAGGTTTAAATTCCCCGGGTTCAAGGACGGAACCCTGGTAAACTTTAAAGGAATCGATTTGAGATTTGCAAAGTACCACCGTTCTGATGGCCTAGATGCCTGGATTGCCAGTTTTGACCTTAGTTTTGGAATTAAGTAATATATTTAGTGGCAACTTATCTGTCAATGCCGATGGTTGAGCAAGCAGAAAAATTTTGTACTGATATACTTACAAATAGCCGGTGCAAGGAGTTACCATTTCATAACTACAATCACACTGTGCAGGTAGTCAATAATGTCCTGAAGATTGGCAAGGGTCTTTCAATCAAATCTGCAGAATTAGAACCCGTTATTATTGCTGCCTGGTTTCATGATACAGGTTTTTGTGATGCTTATGATGGCCATGAACCAATTAGTATATCCCTGGCCAAGGAATTTCTTTCTAAAACCGGCTACCCAATTGATAAAATAGCGGTAGTTACATCCTGTATTGAAGCTACCAAGATGACTCAGAACCCCGCTAATAAGTATGCAGAAATACTATGTGATGCAGATGTTTTACACATTGCCGACAACAATTTTTTCTATAGAAAATTATTATTAAGGCGTGAATGGGAATTAGTCCTGGACAAGTATTACTCGGACAAAGAATGGCATGAACTTAATTATGAATTTCTTAAAAGTCATACTTTTTTCACTTCTTATGTGAGGGACTCCTGTGCAAAAGGAAAACTAACCAATGAACGAAAGGTTAACGATATTTTAGCCTTTTACTAATAAAGTATTACTGTCGTCCGACTAAATCTAATTTTAGTAAAAAATGTGCGTTTAAGCTGAATGAGAAAAGATTTTGGGTCAATCTCAAAAACACC